>CAITMP010000355.1 GCA_903893525.1 uncultured Acidobacteriia bacterium
ACAGCGTTGACGATTGCCTCGAAAACAGCCCCGAGGTCGTACTGCGGAATATCTTCCCTGCCTAGCTGCTTCCGCGCTTCAATGCGCATATTCCTATTGACGAAGTGGATCGCACTCTCCACCTGCCGGTCGAGTGGTCCCGTGATGTCTTCGGTATCCAGTTGATAAGCGTTTGCCTCTCTTGCAGGGACTGAGCTTTGTCCCCTGTAAGCCACTGCTTGAATGAAGGCGTTGGGAATGAATTTCCGGGGGTCGTCACTCGCGAGAAGGATGCCCGAGACGGTTGGCCGCCATGTTCCATCCTCGTCACGACAAGCCATTCCCATCTTGTTGAGGAATACCTCCGGCGAATCGGTGATCACCTTCCGAATGGAAAACCGTCTCCACAGTTGCTCGTTCAGCGCGCCCAAAGTAGCCTTCGGAACAGATTGTTCGTCGAACCGGATGATTCGGGACTGGCTCCTTTGCTGGAACTGCCGAGCCAAGAAGTCCGGGCTCATCACCCGTTTGCTGCTCCCAACCCTGTGCAGATACCCTCCAGGACTGAGATGAACAAACAGACTTCTGTCCACATCGACCCTGAGGACAGGCAACTCCGTTCCGAGCGGAGACGGCAGCCTGAGTCGTTCGATGTACGGCTCAATGGCCGGACGAATGGAATCGCTGCAAACCTCCCTCACCAGGCTCTCGACATGATCCAGCATCTCCACCGGGATTCCGAGGACTTCACGGGACTTGTCGTCAATCCCAAGAATGCATATGCCCCCGCGCGAATTTGCAAACGCCGCCAGTTCGTCGGCCAGGTCATTTCGGGAAGGTGCCGTTACGCGTTGACCGGCGAGGCGAACTTCTTTGAGTTCGAACCCGCTGTCTTCACCCAGAAGGATCTTGTCAAATAGTTCCGACTTGGATTCAAACATCTACACCTCCCTGCCGATTCGGCGGTATCTTCGTTCAAAGGCCTCTCGCCCGCCTTCCATCACCCGGCAGACCTCATTTCGAATCTTAGTCTCCTGGAGCGAGCCGGACTCGGCGACCACGCACTGTCCTGCTTTGGAATCCATCGCATGCACCATTTCGGCATCCCCGTTCACCACGATGTTGGGATTGTGGGTAACCACAATCAACTGCCGCGCGACTTTCTTGTTGCGGATCTGCTGAACCACCAACTCATAGATCAGGTGGTTGTCCAAGTCGTCCTCCGGTTGGTCGAGGACCAACGGTTCGGTGCCGTGCAAAAGCAAAAACGCAAGCATTGCCGCAGCCCTCTGTCCAGCGGACGCCTGCTGGATTGAGCTGAATCTGCAACCATCCCCCTTCTGGCTGTATTCCACCCGGATGGAATCCCGCGGTGCCCATAACCGGAGACGGTCGAGGAACTCTGGATTCTTCCCGGCCCGCTGCAGGTGGTTGTTAAGATAACCGCCAAAGTCCCCCATGCCGAGCGCGGCCTGTTCGAATCGGTCACCCAGCTTGGACAATCGTACTTCCGACTGCAGTCGGGCCTCCTCGACATCCATCGAAAGGCCAGCGTGCAGGTCTGCCACGAGGCCCAGAATGTCGCTCTCGAACTTCTCTCCGGGTGCATCCAACACTTCCCGCAGCTGCCTTTCGGTGGAGACCTTGTTTCTGCCGTAGGGTTGGATCTCCATTCGGACGTAGGCATTGCCTGCGAGTGTTCTGGCCAGGAATTCCGCCCGACGCCTGGAGATGTCCCGTCGCAGAACATGGTGGGCTTGCAGGTGCGAGTCCGCCTGACCGGCTACTGCTGTACGATCCGCCGCCAGCGCCCCCAGCCGGTCGAGATCCGTCTCCAACTGCTGCTGTTCCTGCACTAGGCTCGCATACTGTCCGGGATCAGCAACGCCCTGTGCGTGCAGCGCGTTGGTCAGATTCGTATAGTTTGTGGCTGCATTAGCACTGTCGACGAACCACTGGCTGGAGGCGATGGATTCGCGCTGTTCCATGGCTACCGCATCGAGCCGGGCCGCTGCCGCTTGAACTGTTCCCGCCACCTCCGAAATGGCCAGGTGGAGCCTCCACACAATTGCCAAGGCTTCGCTGTCCAACGCATCCGCCGGGTTGAACAGCCCCAAGGGGATGTTGTCGCCCACCAGCGTCTGGGCTTCGGACTGCAACCTCGATACCATGTGCCCAGCTGCCTCCAACTGCCGGTCAACTTCGCGATTTTGGCGCGTCCGCAGTTGGTAGTGCTTCAAAACCTCCGCATGCCGCTGGCCCTCGAAGCTGGACAACTTCCTTCTTACATCGGACAGCCGGCCTTCCAGATCCGGCCGTCTGGCCAGTCTTGCATCGAATTCACGCACCCGTGACCGGGCGGACAGAAATGACTTGCCCGCCTCCTCCAGTTTCTGCGTCAGGGCTTTGACTTGTGCGGCTTCGTCAACCAACTCCAGCAGTGCCTTCTGATTCTCGCCAGCCAACGCCGCGATCTGTCCCTGGCTGAATATGCGGATGGGGAACCGTTCCGGGCTGAAGTTCTGACTAGAAGCGGCGCTCCATCCGTTCCCCAATTCCTCCTCCACGATGGGACCGCTCCCGTCCTGCCGCCACCAAATCCGCTCCCGCTTGCCGTCGCGCGTAATCGTGACGCCAATGGTGCTAGCCCTGCTCTCCGCGTAGTCGAGTGCTCCCGTGTCGTCATTCCGGCTCTTCGGCGCGCGGATGAATTGTTCGAACACCCGCCGCGGTTCGCTGCCTTCAGGCAATTCGCCATCGCGCCGGTAGGCAAGACGAAGGGCGTGGACAATGCTGGACTTCCCGGTTCCTCTGCCGCCCACAACAGCGTTGAACCACGGGCTCATCGACAGTTTGAAAGGCTTGTCTTTGTCCCTGCCGATATAGCGGGCATTTGAGATCTCGATGGATTCAACAAAATGCGTCGGTAGGTCCCAAGGCGAAAAGGCCTCCCCTGCGTTGCTGCGCTTTGTAGAGAACCCGCCCCCATCCAACAGTGCCAGGCGAAGCCCCTCCAAAGTCGGCGTCGCCATCTTGACCCAGGTGAAACGGCTTCCGGGTACGTGTTCGCCCCGGAAGCTATGGCAGTCCGATCCGATCACCTCCGTCCAACGGGGATTCTCCTCCTTATAGATCGCAGGTTTGGGTATCGTTGTGTCCACCACCTCAATCGCCAGAATGTGCCGTGAGAGCAATGCAGGCCGAAGCGTGTTGGCATCCAGTCTTGCCTTTGCGGTGCTGGAGTCCTGCAGTTGCAGGA
>CAITMP010000356.1 GCA_903893525.1 uncultured Acidobacteriia bacterium
CAAGCGCATCTGTCCTTCGGACACGACGGCCTCGCCGGGCTTGAGGCCGCTGCCGATGACGGCGGTTTCCGGCTGGCCCGGGGGCGTGAAGAGCCGCAGGACGGTGACGTCGCGCATCGAAACCGTGCTATCGGCGGGATTCAGAATCCAGACGTATTTGCCGGCAGGGCCGGTCTGTAGGGCTTGGGAGGCGATCAGGATGCGGTCCTTCTCAACGGATAGACGGGCCGATACGCTTACGAACTGGCCTGGCCACAACGCGCGGTCGGCGTTACCGAAGGTGCCCTTCAGGCGGATGGTGCCGGTTGTGGTGTCGACGGCATTGTCAATGAACTGGAGGGAGCCGGTGGCCAGCTTGCCGTCCGAGGTCTTGGCCGTGATTTCCAGAGGATGCGCCGCGTTGTATTTGCGGATCTCCGGGAGCAGGTTTTCCGGCACCGGAAAAGAAACGTAGACCGGAGAAGTTTGGAGGATCGTGACCAGTGTATTGTCATTCTCCTTGGCCAAGTTGCCCTGTTTGGCGGCGATGGCACCGGCCCGACCCGAGATGGGGGCCCGGATTTTGGTGTAGTCGAGCTGCAACCTGATTTGCTCCAGACGTGCGCGGTCGGCCTTGGCGGCGGCTTGGGCACTGTCACGGGCGGCCCTGTCCGCGTCGACCGAGGCCTTGGCGGCATCGGCATTGGACTGCGCCTGGGCGGTTTGTTCGGCCGAAAGAATCCCCTCGATGTTCAGCCGGGCGCTGCGTTTGGCGATGCTGTCGAGATTGCGCCAAGTGGCGTCGTCACGCAGGATGTTGGCCTCGGATTGCTTTTCGTTGGCGGAATCCTTGGCGATGTTGGCTTCGACTTCGGCGATTTGGCGATTGAAAGTTTCCGGGTCCAATTCGAACAGATAGTCGCCCTGGCGGACATCCTGGCCTTCGGAGAAATGGACGCGGAGGATGGGGGCGGTGACGCGGGCCTTCACATCCACAGATGAGACTGCCTCCACATTGCCGATCGCGGCGATTTCGAGCGGAACATCAGCGCTGGTGGCGGTGATGGTGCGGACGGCCTCCGGAGCTTGGACGGCGACGGCGGGAGCCGTCTCCTTCACGCAGGAAGTGGCAAAAAGCGCCGCAGCCAAGGCGATGCGTTGGGCCAAGGTAGCTGGAATTCGATTGGGCACGGGGAGTATGTTGGACGGACGGCTCGTATTTAGGGTAGCAATGCGAAGGTGGAAGAAGCCTAGCAGGGTGCTGAAAAACTAGGCTTTGGGTAGCTTCACCAACGCAGAATCAATGGCTTACCAGATTCCCTGCTGGATTTGGTGTTTTTTAGCAGCCTGCTAGTGGATCTCCGGTTCGGGGGTTGGCTTTTTTCCGTCCAGAAAGTCGAAGTCGCAGCCTTGGTGCGCTTGGGTGACGCGTTCGGCGTAGAGGGACATGTAGCCACGGGCGAATTTGGGCTCCGGCTTCACCCAGGCGGCTTTGCGGCGGGCCAGCTCGTCGTCGGCTATCAAGAGGTCGAGGCGGCGGCGGTCGACATCAAGACGCACCAAGTCCCCGTCGCGAACCAATGCCAGCGGGCCGCCGATGAAACTTTCGGGCGAAACGTGCAAGACACACGTCCCGTAGGCGGTGCCGCTCATGCGGGCGTCGGAAATGCGGACCATGTCGCGGACGCCGTCCTTCAGAAGCTTGCGGGGAATCGGCAGCATGCCCCATTCCGGCATTCCGGGTCCGCCGAGGGGCCCAGCGTTCTGGAGAATGAGCACGGAGTCGGGCGTGACTTGGAGATCGTCGGAATGGATACGGGCGTCCATGTCGTTGTAGTCCCGGAAGACGACGGCAGGTCCGGTGTGCTGCAGAAGGTGGGGTGTGGCGGCGGAGGTTTTGATAACGGCTCCGTCCGGGCACAGGCTTCCGTAGAGCACGGCGGTGCCACCGCTCTCGACGAGCGGATTTTCTCGGGGACGGATGACTTCGGGATTGATGACTTTCGCCCCGGCCACATTCGCCCCGATGGTGCAGCCGTTGACGGTCAGTTCGTCCAGATGCAGGAACTCGGTCATTTCGGCCATGAGCGCACGGAGGCCCCCGGCGTAGTAGAAATCCTCCATCAGGAAGCGGCCGGAGGGGCGGAGGTCGGCGAGGACGGGTACGATGGTGGCGAGGTCGTCAAACACGCGCATGTCGAGCTTCAAGCCGCACCGGCCCGCCATGGCGATCAGATGGATGAAGGCGTTGGTGGATCCGCCGATGGCCATGTCGACGGCGATGGCGTTTTCAAACGACCGCATGGTGAGGAATGCCGATGGCTTCCAATCGTCCCAGACCATTTTCACGGCACGCTCGCCGCACTGCATGGCCATGCGGACGTGGTTGGAGTCCGCGGCCGGGATGGAGGAAGCTCCGGGGAGGGTGAAGCCGAGCGCCTCGGCGAGGGCGGTCATGGTGGCGGCGGTGCCCATGGTCATGCAGAAGCCGGGGGAACGGGCGATGCCATCCTCGATTTCGACCCACTCCTCGCCCGTGATGGTGCCGGCGCAGCGCTCGGTCCAGTATTTCCAGAGATCGGTACCGCTGCCGAGGGGCTTGCCGTTCCAGTTGCCGCGGAGCATGGGGCCGGCGGGCAGGAAGATGGCGGGGAGATCCATGGAAATTGCACCCATGAGCAGGCCGGGGGTGGTCTTGTCGCAGCCGCCCATCAGGACCGCGCCGTCGATGGGGAGACTGCGGAGTGCTTCCTCGACCTCCATCGCCAGCATGTTGCGGTAGAGCATGGGGCTGGGTTTGGCGTAGGTTTCGGAGATGGAGAAGGCGGGAATTTCGACCGGGAAGCCGCCGGACTGCCAGACGCCGCGCTTTACGGCCTCGGCGCGCTCGCGAAGGTGGGCATGGCAGGGGTTCAATTCGCTCCAGGTGTTGACGATGGCGATGACAGGCTTGCCGGTGAAATCTTCACGCCGGTAGCCGCATTGCTTCATCCGGGAGCGGTGGCTGAAGCCGCGCATGTTGTCGGGGCCGAACCATCGGTAGCTGCGCAGTTCTTCGGGGGACTTGGGCATTGGTCCTCATTATGATATCGGGAAGCCCCCGTTAAGGCTTTGCGGTCACGGCAACCTCTCGGACCTGAAACGTACCACCAGTAGAGCGGAGCCGGAGGTACGACGCGGCATGCTCGGCGGGATTGTTGGCAGGGATCTTTCGAGCGGGTTTGGCGTCAACGGAGAGGGTAGCCGAAGCGGCGGCGGCGTCCCAGTCCAGCTTCAGGGTGTGCCACGCCGACCCCGTCAGGTCCGGCAGCGCCACTTGGAAGACCGCATCACGGTCCCCGTTGTCGTCGCCGGGGTCGTAAAAGCGCTGGGTTAGACCGATGGTGCCGCCCGATCCGCGCACGGACAGTGTGAGCGTTCCCGCACGGGCCAGGGGGAAATTCCACACGGCGCCGTCGCGGGGGAGGGAGGGGCGGACCGAAAGTTCCAGCGCGCCGTCGACCATGCGCGCACCGGAAACGCGGTCACGCCACCAACCGGATGCCGGTCCAACACCGAGAAAGACGCTCCACTGGGCAATTCCATCCGCGAATTTGTCGGCGGCGGTGGTTTCCGACAACCAGTCGGCGTCCATGAGAACCAGAACCCGGCGTTCCATGCCCTGCCCGCTGGTGAGCGCGATCCGTCCGTCCGGCAATTGAACGGCATAGGGGTAGGCGGTACCCCGGTCACCGGTCTTGGGCGGGGTCTGGTGGCGGAACCGGTCACGGTATACCTCGCGGAAACCGGTCCACGTCTTGCCCTCGTCAGCGGAAATCGCGGCATGGAGGGCATCGCGGCCACCATAGACACCCTGTCCGGCGACTTTGGGAGGCATCTCGGCGTGGTTCCAGAAGAGGACGACGCGCTTGTCCCGCAGGCGGAGGAGGAAGGGGGGGCCGGTGGAGGAACGGATCCCGGATGACTTCGCCGCCGGCCAGGTGCTGCCGTCGGTGGAAGTGGATTCATAGAGGAAACCGGTTTGCGTGCGCATGAGCATCCAGAGGGTGCCGTCGGTGCGTTCGAGCACCGAAGGTTCAATGGCACCGACGTTGCCTCCGTTGTAGCCATCGAAGACGGGGGCAACGAGGCGGGATGGCGAGAGAGTCCATGTGGCACCGTCGTCATCGGAATAGACGGCGGTGGTTTCGTTGGGCCCCGTGGGTGGGGCTTGGGGCCGTCCACCAACCCAGAGGGCGAACGGGAGCAGGATCCGACCACTGCGCAACTGCAACATCTGCTGGATGG
>CAITMP010000357.1 GCA_903893525.1 uncultured Acidobacteriia bacterium
CCTTGGCAGCTCGGATTCCCGGCCTCCGCGAACGCATGGGCGAAGCAGCCATCAAGGCCGCCCGTGCCGCTGGCTACTTCAATGCCGGGACGGTCGAGTTCCTCGCAGACAACGACGGCAACTTCTACTTTCTGGAGATGAACACCCGGTTGCAGGTGGAACATCCCGTCACCGAAATGGTCACCGGCCTCGACTTGGTCCGCATGCAGCTGGAGGTCGCGGCAGGAGGCGTTCTCCCAATCCGCCAAGAGGACGTGGTCCTGCGCGGTGCCGCCATCGAGTGCCGTATCTACGCGGAGGATCCGGCCAACAACTTCTTCCCCTCACCGGGGCGCATTTCCCAACTCGCCGAGCCTTCCGGCCCCGGTGTACGCCTCGATTCCGGCGTTTTCGAGGGCTGGACCGTTCCCATGGAGTACGATCCCATGCTGGCCAAGCTGATCACTTGGGCCGGAAACCGGGAGCACGCAATCGACCGCATGGTCCGCGCATTGGGCGAATACCACGTGGGCGGAATCCGGGCCAACCTCGCCCTCTTCCCCATGATCCTCAATTCGCCGGGCTTCCGTGCCGGGGACCTCGACACCGGCTTTCTGGACCGCTTCCTGAAATCGGGCATCGATTTCCACCCATCCCCACCGGACGGCCATGCCGAAATCGCCGCCTTGGTGACAATGCTTTCAGCAGGCAATAATTCGACATCCCGAAGCGTCAGCGCGAGTAGCTCCAACTGGCTCACCATCGGCCGTGCGGAGGCACTCCGATGAAGCCGACTATCCTGATCAACGGCGCTCCTGTCACCCCGCTCCGGGATGCCGACCATGCACCGATTGCCGCCGGCCTCCACTCCGTCCTTGCCAACGGCACCTCCTATGAGGTGCGCGTCTCCGGTTCCACCATTACGGTCAACGGCCACGCCTTCGAAACCGAAATCCAGGACCCCCGTCGCTGGAGCCGTCAGTCGGCGTCCCATGGCTCCCAGGGCCGGGCCTCCATCAACTCGCCCATGCCCGGAAAGGTCGTCCGCATTCTGGTGGAACTCCATCAAGACGTCGAAACCGGGCAGGGCATCGTCGTTGTCGAAGCCATGAAGATGCAGAATGAGCTCAAGTCGCCCAAACCCGGCAAGGTCGTCGAGATCCGCGTCTCGGAGAACGATGGCGTTGCAGCCGGAGCCGTGCTTGTGATCATCCAATAGGGGAATAGAACAAATGGACCAATATTGGGAAGGCCCCGTCACCGGTCCGGTATGCCCGGAATGCAACGGTACCGGCTGGAAGATCGTCGAACACGAAGAACTCTCCGGTGCCAGCCGCTGTAGCTGCGTTGCCGCAACCCGGGCCACGCGCGTTGTCGCCGGTTCGGACATCCCGCTGCTCTACCAGAACGCCTCGTTCGACAACTTCCTTCTGCCGCGCGACAACCCCATGGCATACCGCGAGCTGACCGAGGTGTTCATGGCGGTCCGTGGCTACGCCCGCGAATTCCCCAACACCAAGAAGCCGGGCCTCCTTCTGATGGGCGATACCGGAACAGGCAAAACCCACCTGGCTGTCGCAGCCTTCCGCACCATCTTGGGCAAGGGCTTCGAAGGGCTCTTCTTCGACTACCAGAACCTGCTCGACCGAATCCGCGCCGGTTACGACTCGACATCCAACTCCAGCGACCGCGAAACCTACCGCGTCGCCCTCGACAAGGAAATCCTGCTCCTGGACGATCTCGGTGCCCACCGCGTCACGGACTGGGTGGAGGATA
>CAITMP010000358.1 GCA_903893525.1 uncultured Acidobacteriia bacterium
ATTGTCGTGGGTCTTGTCGGGCGCGGTGGCGTCGTAGAAGTGGTTCAGCTTCAACTTTTGATACGCGTCGTTCACCGTTTCGACGGTCTTGCCGATGTCGTCGCTGCTGATTTGGGGACCCACCAGCATGACTTCGCCCGGCTCGCAGAGCACGTGGGTCGGGTCCGGGTCCGTGAATCCGGGGCCCTTGGTGCGGCCGATCATGTCGATGTTCAGATTGGCAACCACGTTCTTGATATCGACAAACGGGTATTCGTTGAAGTATTGGGAGCCCCAGAGGCCTTTCTCCTCGCCCGCGTTCCACAGGAAAATGATGCTGCGCGCAGGTCGGATGCCCTTGGCGGCACCTTCGGCGTAGGCCCGCGCGATGGCCATCAAGGCGGTGGAGCCGGACCCGTCGTCATCGGCGCCGTTGTTGACGTTGTGGGCTCCTGGTGCGGCTGCGGCGAGGCCAACGTGGTCCAAATGGGCGCTCAGGACGATGTACTCGCCCTTTTTCGCTGGATCGCCTCCCTCCAAAATGCCGACGACGTTTTCGGCGTGGCCGGGCTCGCTTTTGACCGCCAATTTCAGGCTGATCTTGGTATTGGCGGCGAGGGCGAAGGAATCCTGCTTGGCACCGCTGCCCGCGGCGTAGAAGATCTGGGCGGCGGTCTTCTTCTCCGCGGCAAAAATACTTGTCGCCAAGCTGAGACCCGCCGTGATGGTCGGCACCACCGGACACGCCGGTTTGGCTTGGAGCTTGGGCGCGGTATAGGCCGGACCGTTGGCCCCGCCGCGCCCGCCACCACCGCCTCCGCCAAAGCCACCGAAGCCTCCCGCGTTGGGATTTGCCATCGCTGTGAGCTGCTGGAAGCTTGCAATGGAGACGACTGCGACGGCACCATTCTTGGCTGCGGCTGCCTCCGGGGTTAGGAAATCGACGCACGGTTCACCCAAGGGGTTTGGGGGAGCGGCGGCTCCACCGCCACCGCCCGCGGGGGGTAATGCCGGATTGTCCGCACCGGGGGCTGCATCCGCCGGAGCACCGCCGCGTCCACCGCCACGACCGGCAGCCAGCTGCTCCTGTTGCGCTGCGATCTCCGCAGGCAGCCCGGCGACCACTACGATCTTGCCGTTGACGTCGAGCCCTTCGTACGGGTTGACCTTCGTCTTGTTCACGACATAGCCGTTCCCCACGAACACAAGGTTGCCCGAAACTTCGAACGCCTCCAAGGGAGGGCCTCCGCGGCCACCGGCGACCACAGACCAATCCTTGCCGTATTCAAACTCCGTCGTGCGGACTCCACCGCCACCACGGCCGCCTCGTCCCCGCCCCCCGCCCTGCGCTGCCGGATCTGCAGGAGCGGCCGGAGCGTCGGCCACCGGTCCTCCGCCACGGCCTCCCCGGCCACCGGCGGGAGCGGGTCCGGTCACGGATGCTTTCGAATCCGCCGGAACCACCTGCTTGGAAACCAGTTCGAACGGTTGGAAATATGGCTGCAGCGGCCCGTTGGTTCCCGATGTGCTGCCTCCGGGTTTCAGTCCCCATTCGGCCAAATGGCTGGCCACGTACAGCGCAGCCGTGTCGAAACCGCGCGACGGGAGATTTCGGCCCTCCAACTGGTCCGAGGCAAGGAAATAGTCGTAGACCTGCAGCTCTTTCTCGTTGATCGCGTCGGAATTTCCGAACGACGGCACCGGTGCAGTGGCTGGCTTGCCCTTCGCGGTCTTGGCTTTCGATTGCGGCGCTGCGCTCGTAATGAGCACGCCGGTGGACAGCGCAAGTCCCGCTGCCATGGATGTGATGAGGAGTCGGCGTTTTGTCATTCGGCGTCTTTATGCGGCAATAAGGCTATGGCGCAAAGTGTAACATTCTGACGCGTTCGGTTCGCGGTTCCAGTCCTGGTAACCTAAATCCAAGTCCCACGCCATCCGCCATGAAGACTTTTGCCTTCTCCCTCATTCTCGTGATCATGGCGCTCGCCGCCCAGCCTGCGCCGGTCCGGCGTTTTGAGGCTGTCGCGTTGGAAACCGTTTCCGAAACCAGCGCCAACGCCAGCATCGGCGACGTCAACGGCGACGGCATCCTGGATATCGTTCTCGCCAAGGGCCGCCACTGGCCTCTAAAGGACATCATTCTGCTGGGCGACGGCAAGGGACACTTCACGCCTGGTCCGGTGTTGCCGAATGAAGCCGACCGCAGTTACACAGGTGCGCTGGCCGACCTGGATGGCGACGGCGACCTCGACATTGTCATCAGCAACGACAGACCCGACGCCAAAATCATTCTGCTCAACGACGGCAAGGGAAATTTCACCAGCGGCGGCACTTTTGGCGACCCCAAATGGCCCACCCGCAACATCGCCCTCGGGGATTTCAACCATGACGGATTTCTCGACATCGCGGTTGCCAACCGCCCTGGTCCCAGCCAGATTTGCATCAACGACGGCAAGGCCCACTTTGCGTGCCGACCGCTGGGGCCCGAAACTTCATCCACCATTCTGACGGGCGATATCAACGGCGACGGCTTCACCGACATTATCGTCGCGTGCCGGGACGACTGCCAAAGCGTGGTCTATTTCAACGACGGCAAGGGTAATTTTCCCCGCAAGGAGGCGTTCGGCCCTGCCAAGGCATCAACGCGTGCCATGGCTGTGGCGGACTTTGATGGTGACGGAAAGTTGGACATCGCCGCCTGCCATGAGGATTTGGGCTTGATCGTGTACTTCAACACCGGCAAAATGGTGGCGTCAACCGGCTTGGAAATCGCTGGCTTGGAAATCTCAGGCAAGGAGGCACTTCCCTACGCCATGCTGGCGGCTGACCTGAACCGCGACGGACGCCCCGAAATTATCGTGGGCTATGTGGAGGCTCCGGGGGTCGTGTATTTCAACGACGGCACCGGCCGGAAGTACCAAAGCGTGCCGTTCGGCGACGACAAGGGGGCCATCTACGGCTTGGCCGCCGCGGATTTGGACGGCGACGGATTTCCGGAAATCGTTGCCGCGCGGTCGGGTGCGCCCAGTTTGTTGCTGTTCAGCAAGCCGACGAAGTAGATAATAAAGACCAGATGCAAGGGGTCAATAGGTTCATCGCCACCGGGTTGCTGGCGGTCGCGTCCGCGATGTCGGCGGACCCGCCCAAAGCCACCGACGAACAGTCCATGAAGCGCATGGTCGAGGCTCTCCGCATCATGGAGACCTACTCGGCCGAGCCCATCGACACCGAGCCCGCGTTCTACGCCGGGGCGATTCCCGGACTGCTCCGGCACCTCGACCCCCATTCCGTCTTCTTCGATCCCGGCCAGTACGACCAGCTCAAGCAGATGGAAACCTCCACGCGCAAGGGTTTCGGAACGGTGGTTTCCATCCTGCCGGGTCGGGTGATGATCCTCCAGACCCTGCCGAACACCCCCTCCACCAAGGCGGGCCTGATGCCGGGCGACGAAATCCTCGCCGTCAACAACTACCGGCTGGACCGGCTGGAGGGCGAGCAGATCATCGAATTGCTGAACCAGTCCAAGCAGAAGCCGGCGCGACTGGTCGTCCGCCACCCCGGCAACGCCAAAATCGCCGAACTCACGCTGGTGCCGGAGGAAATGCAGTCGTCCAGCGTGGAGCGCGCCTTCCTTCTCAAACCGGGTATCGGCTACATCCGCGTCGCCAGTTTCGAGGAGAAAACCGCCGCTCAGGTGCGCGAGGCAATCACGAAACTGGGCGGCTACGACCTGAAAGGTTTGGTCATAGACCTCCGCAACAATCCAGGAGGTCTGATGACGGCGGCGATCCAGATTTCGTCCTATTTCCTCAAATCCGGCCAAGCGGTTCTGTCCGTGCATGGCCGGAACGTGCCGGAGAAAATCGAGCGCGTCCCCGTCGACAACAAGCCCTACGAATTTCCTGTGGCCATCATTGTGAATGGCAAGACGGCTTCGGCCTCGGAAATCGTATCGGGCGCGTTGCAGGACCACGACCGGGCCACCATTATCGGCGAACCCAGTTTCGGCAAAGGCTTGGTGCAAAGCGTTTTCCCCCTTTCCGAAGGCACCGGGCTGGCGCTCACAACGGCCCTCTACTACATCCCCAGCGGCCGGTCCATCCAAAAAGCGTTCAAGGCCAGCGATTTTGCTTTGGGCGACACCGCTGCCCACCCCAACGAGCGTTCCGATTTCAAGACCGATTCCGGGCGTCCCGTGCCCGGCGGCGGCGGCATCGTGCCCGACATCCCCGCCTTCCCGCTCGAAATGGACCGCTTCCGCAACGTGATGGAGGGCACAGGCTCGTTCACCGAATACGCCGCCGAGTTCTTGCGGGGCAGGAAAATCGATCCGGGTTTCGAACTCACGCCCGAAATCCTGGACCAGTTCCGCGCGTGGTTGAGCGAGCGCCAGATCCAGCCCTCGCTGCTCGAATGGTCGCGGAATTCGGAGTACTTGAACACGCGGCTGCTGTGCGAGATCTACAACCTCGGACTTGGCGTCGAAAAGGGCGATGAGATCGAGGCACGGATTGACCCACCCATCCAACGGGCGCTCCAAAGCATCCTGAAATAGCGTCATAATCAAATCGAGGGTATACACGTGGTTTCTCCCGACCAGGAAAAAAATCCGTGGGTGTCAGCCGACGCCCGTTTCGAATTCGCCGCCGCCAAGCTGGGCTTGGACGACGGCATGCGCAAAGTGCTGAAAAGCCCGGCGCGGGAGGTCACCGTCCATATCCCGGTGCAACTGGACGACGGCCGCCTGGAGGTCTTCACCGGCTACCGGGTCCAGCATTCGATTGCGCGCGGTCCGGGCAAGGGCGGCATCCGGTATGCGCCCGACGTCACCCTCGACGAGGTTCGGGCGCTGGCCTCGTGGATGACTTGGAAGTGCGCCGTCGTCAACATCCCCTTCGGTGGGGCCAAGGGCGGCGTGATTTGTACCCCGTCGCTGATGTCCGATGGCGAACTGGAGCGGCTGACCCGCCGTTACACCGCCGGCATCATCGAGATGATCGGCCCCGAAAAGGATATTCCGGCACCGGACGTCAACACCAACGACCGCGTGATGGCTTGGATCATGGACACCTATTCCATGCACGTGGGCCAGGCGACCACGGCCGTGGTGACGGGCAAGCCCATGGAGCTGGGCGGTTCGCGCGGACGCAAGGAAGCCACCGGGCGCGGCTGCATGATCGTCACGCTGGAGGCCCTGAAGAAGTTCGGCATCCGTCCCGAGGACGCGCGGGTTGTCATACAAGGGTTCGGCAATGTGGGCGGGATGGCGGCGCAGTTGATGGCCAAGCGCGGCTTCAAGATCACCACGCTCGTGGAATATGACGGCGCGGTGCACAATGCGGGCGGGCTCGACATCGAGGCGTTGGCCGCACATCGTAGGAAAACCGGTTCGATCATCGATTTTGCCGGGGGCGAGAACATCGACAAGCAGGAGGCAATGCTGCTGGATTGCGATGTACTGCTGCCTGCGGCGACGGAGAATGTCATCACGTCCGAAAACGCGGCGCGGGTGAACTGCAAGATCCTTTGCGAAGGCGCAAACGGGCCCACCACGGCGATTGCCGACGGGATCCTGGCCGAAAAAGGAGTGTTCGTGATTCCGGACATCCTGGCGAACGCCGGTGGCGTGACGGTCTCCTACTTTGAGTGGGTGCAGGACCGCCAAGGGTATTTCTGGAACGAGGACATGGTCAACTCCAGGCTGGAGGAGATCATGGTCGGCAGTTTCGACGCCGTGGCCGA
>CAITMP010000359.1 GCA_903893525.1 uncultured Acidobacteriia bacterium
CGCGGCGGGCCTAAACTCCGCCCGACGACATAGGGGCGGACGAACATGCGGCAGATGGCACTGGTGGGCTTCCTGCAAGCCCAGAATTGCACCAATTTCGTGGGCTCCTGGCGGCATCCGCAGGCCGCGCAGGATTTCACCTCGGCGGAATACTACCGCCGGATCGGCCGCGCGCTGGAGGCCGGAAAGTTCCATTTGGGGTTCTTCGACGACCGTTTGGCCATGCCCGATCTGTTCGGCGGCGACCATGCGCAGGTCGTCGCCAACGGCATCCGCGTCGTAAAGATGGACCCACTTACCATCCTGACCGTGATGGGCATGGCGACTCAACGCCTCGGCCTCGGGTCCACCATGTCCACCACATATTACGAACCCTTCCACGCAGCGCGCGTCTTCCAGACGCTCGACCTGATGACCGATGGCCGCGCCGCCTGGAACGTCGTTACGTCGATGAATGATGGCGAGGCCCGGAATATGGGCCATGATTCGCATCAGGGCCATGACCGTCGTTACGACCGTGCCGATGAGTTCATGGAAGTGGTGATGGGTCACTGGGACACCTGGGACGACGGCGCGATCGTTGCCGACAGGGCAACCGGTTTGTTCGCGCACCCGGAGAAAGTAAAACGCCTGGACTATAAAGGCGAGTTCTTCCAGTCGCGCGGCCCGTTCACGGTGCCTCGGTCGGCGCAGGGCCACCCGGTCATTATCCAAGCCGGCCAGTCTGGCCGCGGCACGACGTTCGCTGCACGCTGGGCCGAGTGTGTGTTCGTGAATTACCACAGCATCGAGCAGGCACGCCGGGATTATGCGGCGTTCAAAACAAAAGTGACCGAGGCCGGTCGCGACCCGGAGAAAGTGTTTGTGTGCGCCGGCGTCTACCCCATCGTGGCCGAAACCCGCGCCGAGGCGGAAGACAAAGTCGCGCTGATCGATAGCCTGCCGAAGGAAATCGACAGTCTGGCGTTGTTGTCTGAGGTGCTGAATTTCGACTTCGCCAAGCAACCGATCGATGAACCGTTCACGCAAGAGGAAATGGACAGTTGGACGGGCGTGCAAGGCATGCGCGACCGCATCAAGCGCGAGTTGGGCAACCGCTTGCCGACGCCACGGGATTTCATCAACATCACGCGACGTGGAACGTTCCATGACCATCCAAGATTCGTGGGCACGCCGAAGGATGTGGCGGACGGACTGGAAGAATGGTTTTCCACAAGGGCTTGCGACGGTTTTGTGATCGCGGCGGCACATGTCCCGGGCTCGTATGAGGAGTTCAGCAAACTGGTGGTGCCGGAACTGCAACGGCGCGGGATTTTCCACCAGGATTATGCCGGACCGACGCTGCGGGAGAACCTCGGGTTGGATCGGCCGGCGGTGGGGGCCTGGCGGTAGCAGCCTTCAGGCCTCCCTGCTATTCTCCGCCCCACCACGATCCCCCACAGGAGTCCGAAAAAATGAAACTCTACTACGCCCCCGGCGTCTGCTCGATCGGCATCCATGTGCTGCTCGAGGAAATCGGCAAGCCTTACGAGTTGGAGGCCATCAACCTCCGTGAGGGCGCGCAGTACAAGCCCGAATACACCAAGGTGAACCCCAAATCCAAAGTCCCGGCGCTGCTGCGCGACGACGGCTCGCTCCAGACCGAGTATCCCGCCATCGCCTATTGGCTCGCCCGCACCAACCCGTTCAGCAACCTGCTGCCGGACAACATCGACCAGCAGGCCCGTGCGCTGGAGATCATGGATTACTGCGTCGCCACCGTGCACATGCAGGGCTTCACCCGCATGTTCCGCCCCGGCAATTTCTCCCCCAACGCGGCGGACGAAGAAGCGGTGAAAGCCCGCGGCAAGGAGATCGTGATCAAGGGCTTCGAGACCCTGAACGCAGCGCTTGACGGCAAGGATTACGCGGTTGGCCCATTCTCCATCGCCGATTCCGCGATGTTCTACGTCGAATTCTGGGCCGGCCGCGTCGGCATCGCGCTGCCCCCCGGGCTCGCCGCGCATCTGGAACGGATGAAGGCCCGCCCGTCGGTGCAGCGCACGCTGCAACAGGAAGGTCTGGC
>CAITMP010000360.1 GCA_903893525.1 uncultured Acidobacteriia bacterium
CCCCCCCCCCCCCCCCCGCGGAAAGCAGATACCCCTCACTGGGTACGACTGGACGCGGAACAAGGCTACGGTCGTCCTCGCAATTTCTTCAAAATGCCACTACTGTGCGCAGAGCGCCCCATTCTACGCGGCCTTGCAGCAGTTCGCTGCTTCGCGTAGCACTGGCATCATCGCCGTGGCCGACGAGCCGGAACGGCAAACCCGTACATTCCTGAGCGGACTCGCTCTCAATATTCCCGAAGTGCGGCGGATCCCATTTAAGGGATTGGATGTCGTGGTGACTCCAACTCTGCTGATCGTGGATCGCGCTGGCAAGGTGTCCAAGGCTTGGATCGGGGAACTGTCGGACAAGTATCAGAATGAGGTCTTCTCGGCGATTCGCGAGGCGTCGTCACCCAATGTCAAGTGACGCTTCACCGGTGCCCACTTGGCTGGTTAGGTGCGGACTGGCATCCGTTGCTCGCAGGTTTTGTTCCGAAATGTCTCAAAGAAAGGAGGAATTCACTATATGACCAACACGACAGCATTGAAATTGGCCCTTGCCGGGGCACTTGCCGGGCATGCGTTAGTCCAGCCTGTTCAAGCGCAATCGGATTGCCCTGGCGGCTGGGTATGGGTCGCGAGGGGCTGCGCCAACAGCTGCGAAGGGGCCTACCGGGTTTTTTGGGAACAGTTTTACTGTCCCACAGTACCCGGAAACCTGGAGACGCTAGGCGGATGCGTTTGCTCAGGTAGCTAGCCACGCGGACCGGTGGGTTGCCGAGCTTGTTCGGCAACCCACTTGCTATGGTGGCGCAGTGCTAGTGTTCTGTGGTAATTTTTAACAGAAAGATGAGTATTTCAATGAAAGCAAATTTCAAAATCGTCGGATTTGCAGTCTTGTGTCTCCATGTCTCCAATGCTTCAGAGCCCTCTGAATTCATTGTTGCCTCCCTAAAGCCCGTATCACCGGACATTCCCAAGCGGTACTCGGGCGGCCCCGGCTTTGAGCGCGCATCGTGGTCTCGGACTTCTCCGAGGTGGCTTATTCGAACCGCTTACCCGGACTATCTCGACCACCCTGAGCGGATCTCGGGCCCCTCGTGGCTTGATTCTGATTACGCTTTGGAGGCAAAGATGCCGCCTGGAACAACTCAGATTCAATTTCGGCAGATGGTGGCTGGACTGCTGGTGTCGAGGTTCGGTCTGGCGTTCCACGAATTCCCGAAGGATTTGGACGGTTGGGTGATAACGCAGGCTTCAGGGGGCCACAAGCTCGCGTCTGCCGAAGCGCCCGCGTTCGGAACTGACGCTAGAATTGCAAACCAACCTCCCAAGATGGACAAGCAGGGATTTCCAGTCCCTAGCCTTGGCGGTGCCGAAATGACATATTCGGACGGGATTGCACATATCAACTTGGTCGGGGCCTCCATGAGGGTATTTCTAGGCCGCCTTGGGTTGCTGTTCCCAGGGGTCCTATTCCAAGACAAGACGGGTTTGGCGGGGAAGTACCTGTTTCGCGTTGCCTTTCCCGCTCCACCTCGGCCGCTTCCGCCTGAACTCCGCAACGGACAGTCAGCTTCTGTTGGCGAGGATGGTCCCCAGATGGACCCGAAGGCTGTAGCGGCGGCCTTGGAGAAGCAACTTGGATTGAAGATGAAGGCCGCAAAAGTACAAGCCCAGTTTATGGTCGTCGACAAATTGAACAAAACTCCCACGCCGAATTGAGAAGGGCTTGGCTCGACCATCATAGGCCGTTCGCTGGTTTGCCGAGGCTCAAGTATGAATGAATCCAGACATCTCGACAGTCAATCGCCAACCCAAGCCGGAGAGGGCCTGTTTCGACCGGGCCCTCAACTCAGGTTTCCAATCGGAAACGGTCGGGAATTGGTTCGGTTTCCCCTGTCCGACAGTACAATCAACGCAGCGTCGAGGGATCTCAACCTGCTCACCGCTTGCCTCGGGTTCGCATCGGTTCCAGAACACGCGCGACGTCTGGCAGCGGCGTTTCCGTTCGAATCTGGCCAGGCTGAAATGGCTCTGGTACTCAAGCAGCTCCAAGCTGCCGGAGCGTTGATTTCCCAGGATGAACTGCTGGGAGCGTGCCGTTCATCCAAAAGAGATCGTTCGGGCCCGTACCAAATCGATTGGCTTGCGATACCCACGGGATCGCGTCCGAGGGAATTGGCGCGGGCACTCCAAAGCTACATCGCCAATCAGCAGCAGTTTGGACGCCAATTGAGGTATTGTGTTATGGCAGACGAGGACGACCTTTCGCGCCCAGCACTGGAGCGAGAGGCAAGGGCGCACAACGTCGCAATCTACTACGCCGGGCCGAAGGAAAAGGCTTCATACGCAAGGATCTTGTGCAGCGAGGGCGACTTGCCCCTCGAAACCGTTGCGTTCGGCTTGCTTGGTTCTTCGGATTCCCGTGCAACCGTGCGGACGGGCGCCAATCGGAATGCGATTTTACTGCAGACTCTGGGAGACAGAATCCTATCTGTCGATGACGATACCGTCTGCCGTACCGGCCGCGCTTCAACGGAATGCAAGTCGCCACACCCGAGCTTTGTCTGTGGCGGTGATTACTATGAATACTGGTGTTCCAGAGACATTGAGGCGTCCGTCTCAAACGTAGTCCCTGTTCTTTTGGATCCATTTGCGGAGCACGAGCAATTTCTTTCGAGAACCGTTGGCGAATTGGCGTGGACCTCCTGGGAGTCCGGAAGCGGGGATCTACTGCAAATGCTGGATAATATTTGCGGTCACACTACCGAGGCGATTTTTCGCAGGAAGGGTACTGTAAGGGTGACGTACAACGGATCGGTTGGAGACAGTGGATTCCGTTCGGACATCGGCATCCTGACCAGCTCGAATCCATAAACATTGGATCGGCTGGCAGTCGATCCCCATGGCTTTCGAGCACTCCTCGCGTCGCGGGCGCTTGCGAGACAAGTTCAGTCGCCTACTGTCATCCATGGCGAGAGCCCTTCGCTTGGGATGTTCTTCGGCTTGGACAACACCGACATCCTCCCTCCCTATGTCCCAATCTACCGGGCTCAGGACAGACTTTTTGCCGCGGTTCTATCGAAGTGCGACAGCGATTGCTTTTCCGCCCACTTGCCTTTCACGATGGAACACAAGCCGGATGCCCCGCGCGCATATCTGCCGGGACGAGATAAACTTGGGAGCGTTTCCGATGTGGTCGCTGCCTTGGTTGCAGCTTGGCAACCATCCGCTGGCTCCACGCCAAGGGAAAACATGATCTCATTGGGCTGCCACCTGCGTTCGGTTAGTCGGCTCAGTGAAAGGGATTTTCGAGACATTGTTCGAACTGTTTTGGTCGCCCGCGCGGCCGGTTTCGCCCGGCGATGCGAAGTATGGATTGCTAACCACCGGTCGTTCGTCCCCGAAGCTTGGATCGAGGAATTGAACCAACGGGTGGAAGCTGCGGCAGTTGCGGCATGCGCCGATCCAATGCAAATATTCGACTTTGAAGCCAACGCCGACTCCGGGTGCGTTTCCGCTCGGTTGCAGGCGCTCACGGCTAGCTTCGCGGAGTTGCTGATTTGGTGGCCGGCGATTGTTGATACGGCAAACTTGCTCAAAGCGAGGGGCGTGGAGTTGGGCCGCCAACTGTAACGTATGGTGCGCTTTCTGTTCAGAAGTGGTCCAAGGACCTCGGATGCCATGGAGTGTAATATCATGTTGAACACCGTAATCTGCTGCGTGGATTACGACGATTTCTTGAGCTTGACGTTGCCTGTGAATATGCTTGTTCTACCGCGACCCGGCCGGATAACTGTGCTGACCGCGCCGTGGGACCGGCGTACGCGGTCTCTTGCCTTGGAGCACGGTGCCGATGTTTTTGCAACTACCGCGTGGCGCGAGAACGGTATGTTCAACAAAGCCCGAGCCCTCAATGAATGGCTGAGGCATGTGCGCACCACCCAAAATTGCGGTTGGGTGCTAATGCTTGACGCCGACATCATTCTGCCCCGTGATTTATTTGTGGAATGGGAGAGATTGGTGTCGGACACCCTGTATGGGGCGAGGCGGCGAATGTGCCTCTCAGAGAGCGACTGGCTCGAGTTTTCAGCTGGACGGAGGAAGATGGAATCTTTTCCTACCGCCGATCTGCCAATTATCGACGGCAGGGTATGGGGCAAGTGTCCAACGGGGAATCCTGCGGCGCTGTCCGGCTATTTCCAACTTTGGAACTGCACTTTGGAATCAGCGCCGAAACACTTGGTGGAGTTTCCGACGGCCGCCGAATATGACGTCTATTTCGCACTACAGTTTGCCGAGCGGCAGCGGCTTTTCCTGCCGGGTGTGGAGGTGCTCCACTTGGGGCACCCGCGAATCAATTGGCGCGG
>CAITMP010000361.1 GCA_903893525.1 uncultured Acidobacteriia bacterium
ACTCCTGCGCGAACGTGCGGTATCGTCCATTCGCTTGTCGAGCGTCACGGTGCGGGATCTGCGAATCGCGCAACGCGGCGGCAATGTGATGGACCTTTTGGAAATTGCGCAGCAAGAGCGTCGTATGGACCCGTTTCGCTCCCTGCAGTTGGTGCGCGGCTATAGCGCCTTGCCGGCTGGCGATGAACTGCTTCTGCGCTGCCTGCAGGTTGCGGCCTGTGAGCCGAAGCGGTTTCTGTCAATCGTCCAAACCTCGCCACTGCACGCCGCCGTGGTGCAGCGCGCCCCGAACTTGAATCCGGTGCAGGTCAACCTCTGGGTCGGCCAGATTTCAGAAAACATGATGACCCGGTATTTTCGTTCAACAAACTGGGAGCAGGCGGAGGGCCAAGTGGGCCGAACAGGCATGGACGGCCTGTTCGTGCAGCGTGAGGACGGAATGATTCGCGACATGCTTGTAGTGGAAAGCAAGTACAACGGCGCCTTGCTCGCCGACACCAATCACGGCACGCAAATGAGCAAGGACTGGCTGTTGCGCAAGCTACAGGAACTCAAGTCGCGATATCCGGACAATCCAGACTACCCCACGCTGGAACGCCTCATGCAGGGCGATGCCTATCGGGGCGTACTCTGGCAGTTTGACGCGGGTGAGCGTGAGTTGCAGGTCACGCTTACCCGCGTGTACAGCAAGGGTGAGTCCGTGGTCTTTAAGCCGTTGGAGACAAACGACGTTCGTGACTTTGAACCTGAGAAAATTCTTCGGATTCCGTTAGACGGTGACCGATCAGCGTTTCAGCGCACCGTAGGCGGATGGTACCAAGAGGAACTGGCGATGGTTCCAACAACGTGAATAAATGGTCTGCGCACCATCCTACACCTCATTGGCCCAACCGCTGACTCTCTGCCCATCAAAACAACAGTCGCAAAAATATGTATATCGCGATCGGGTAAATAATCGCCGCGAAAACTGCAACAAGCAGACAGATAAACAGTCGCTGACAGAACACTTGCAGCTCAATTCTCACATCGTCCCACATTGACGGTTTTCGATTCGGATACAGTATGGCGTTCATGTCGCGCTCTGTCCTGTAGAAGGATCGCGCCGTTGCGTCTCTTTCCTGCAAGTCTTGGCGGAACTGCTTCAAAGGGTTTGGCATGGGAGGAACCACCCGTAGCTGTGTTTGTTTCCAAAGAGGGAATTGTTATAGCCGTGTTTTAACGCCGCGACTATATTGCTGCGCGTATCCGTTTTCATCGCGGATCAATGCGTGATCCTGCTGACGTAGGCAACGGCAATCGACGGCATTGTTTTGCGTCTCAAGGAAATTCATCGCTGTAGGCTTCACGATTCCAGTCTCTCCCACAGCACGGGTAGCCAATGCGGGCGTAGTTGTGTCGAGATGCATTGTATTAGCGAGACGATCCGTGGCTTCTCCCCTCAGCAAATTCCCGAAAACGAGCCGAATATTCCCTTTCGGTTTACGGCAATTCCCAAGCAATGGTGTGTATGAAATTGAGTTTCCTGAGTAAAGGATCCAACTTGACGACGTCTAGATCACATGTGTAGTTCGGTTTTGGGCTCCGTCTAAATCGAGGGAAAATTTCTTTCAGTTTCTTCTCGAAGCATTTCATGTGACGCCCATCCGCGGAAGGTTCAAGAACTAACCTCCAGGAATGGCCCCCCCTGAACTGAGGGCAAAACGCCCTTGGTTCGGGGGACAAACTTTCCAATGGAACGATTATTCCCGATGGCACTGTCGGGTAACCCGACATGTCGAGAGCGTCAGCCAATTTAACAATAATAATTCCGTATTAACTTATCATTGACGTAAAAAATTCGTCCATGTAGAAATTGGGTCTGGCTCGCTC
>CAITMP010000362.1 GCA_903893525.1 uncultured Acidobacteriia bacterium
CGCGTGTCGCACAATCCAGCGCCGAGTTTCAGGAGTACTCAGATAATAAGTCGTGAATTGCGGATCGAGTACATTCTTCCCTAGGTCTATTCGAAGACAGCCGGTGCCACACAGCCACCCGGATTCCTCTTCTGAGATCAGTGCTCGCCGCTCGATGTCACCCCGACGGCTATATACTATGTTGCCAGCCTGTAACCTATGTCGCTTCAGGCGGACAGCCTCAGGCTCTGAAACCCGAGCGATGCCGTCCTCTACGATTCGGTTCTCCCCGATATTAACGGGCATCACGACGGGAACGCCGGTGAGCACATAGTCGGAAGCATGTAGTTGGCTTCCAAATGGACCTGTCTGAATGGAGCCGCCTGATTGACGGCAGAGATCTCCGAGGGTGCTAGAAGCCCAATTAGTGGGCACCTCAGATGTCATCCCGCCCCTCCACTAAGGAATCGAGACCGTTTCGAATCGCAGCCTACAACAACCGCCCCTGCGCGAACTGTTGTTCGAGTTTCAACTTGAGCCGGGGCATCTTCGTCTCGTAGGATTCTTCTTCGATATCGCTTTCCGGTGAGCCTACATATCGTCCGACTGTGAGCGTGCAATTCTGAGCTTTGACGTCATCAACCGATGCAACGCGGCAAAAGCCCGAGACTGTCTCCGGATGTCCGCTGCTCTTAAACGTTCGATAGGCGGCGACCATTTTCTCTATTTCCTCGGCTGTCAGGAATCTTTGCTTACGTGATCCCGAAATAAGTGATCCGAGTTGACGTCCGTCGAGGAATAGGATCTCCCCCGTTCGCTTACGTTGGCCGCCACTACCATCTCGTCCTTTCGAGAGAAACCACAGGGCGCAGGGGATCTGCGTATTGGCGAACAATTGCGCCGACAGTTCCAGAATGCAATCGACATAGTCACCATCCACCAACGCTTGCCGTGCCTCTTTCCGGGCCAACTCTCCATTGGATAGTTCCCCCGTCGCCATCACAAAGCCCGCCGTCCCCGTGTCCTTGAGGTGATACAGAAAATGCATCATCCACATAGTGTTGGCGTTGCGTGGAGAAAGCGTCGCGCGCCAGTCTCCTATCTGCAGACGAGGGTCCTTTGCCGGGACGCGGTCCGCGCCCCAGCCGTCCTCGCCTTTGCTGCCATCGTTGAATGGCGGATTGGCGATCAGGTAATCCGCCTTGACGTCGGCGAGCTTGTCATTGAAATAGGAGTTGCCGAGTTCGATCCTGCCGTTCAGGCCGTGGATGAAGAGGTTCATCCGGCAGAGGCGGTAGGTGAAATCCTTACTCTCCTGACCGACGAAGCTGAGTTCGTGGCTGTGTTTGGTGAACTCGTCGGCCTGGACGAACATGCCTCCGGAGCCGCAGCAGGGGTCCATGACGATGCCGCGTTCGGGTTCGAGCATGGCTACCAGCGTCCTGACGATGGAAGACGGCGTGAAGTACTCGCCGCCGCGCTTGCCTTCGCTGGAGGCGAACTCGCCGATGAAGTATTCGTAGACGCGGCCGATGACGTCCTCGCCGCCGTGGTCCTTTTCGAAGATGTCTTTGGAGAAGAGGTTGATGAGGGAACTGACGTTCTCGCGGTCGAGGTTGGAGCCGGCGTAGATGCGGGGGAGGAGGCCTTTGAGTTTGTCGGGGTAGGTGTTTTCGAGCTGTTCGAGGATGTCGTCGAGGCGGACCTTGATGTCGTTGGCCTGGGCGTGGGTGAGGATGTTCTGCCAGCGGGCGTTTTCGGGGACGATGAAGGCACCGGCGCGGCGGTATTCGTCGGGGTCTTCGAGGATGTCGCGGGCGTGGGCGGGGTTGGTGGTGTGGTAGTCGGAGGAGGGGTCGGCGATTAGCCCCAAGAGTTCGGTGCGGCGGCGTTCGTAGCGGAGGGAGAGGAAGCGGAGGAAGATGATGGGGAGGACGTAGCGTTTGTAGTCGGCGGGTTCGATGGCGCCGCGGAGGTTGACGGCGGCCTGCCAGAGTTCGGCGGTGAGTTCGGCGATGCCGCCGGAGCCGGGGGATTTGGATTTGCTGGACTGCTTCGGTTTGGGGGTGCCCTTGGCCATGTTGGAGTGGGTAATGGTGCGCTTAGACCTTTGATTGTACATGGTTTGGGCGGTGGATTCCGACGATGGCGGTTGTTGGCGGGCCGGGTGGCAAATCGAACGTTTGAGGAAGGGCGGACGACCTGGCCGCGAA
>CAITMP010000363.1 GCA_903893525.1 uncultured Acidobacteriia bacterium
CGCCCGCCTCCACCACCACCCCGTTCGTGAAGCTCACCGTGTTGTCCAGCGCGTTCACGTCGTCCACCACAAAACCCTGGTAGGCCTCCAACTCCCCGGAGAGGTCATACAGCCGGTCGCCTTTGGAAAACAGCCGCGTCGTCCGCTTGATCCCGCCTGCCTGCCGCACCTCGAACTCCATCCGAGCCTTCGGTGCCTCCGTCTTCGACACTTGGATCGACTCCAGGTACAAATACGCCGAAGTCCCTGCCAACCCTTTCACCGAAATCCCGCGCACGGCAATCCGCTTGACCAGTTTCTGCGTGTAGGCATCCAACGCATCCAACCGGTACACCAGGTTGTGCCGCACCGTGTGGGTCGCCGAGTAGCGCAGCATGAACAACGGCTCGAACTTCGTCAACGAATCCGCCGTTTTACTCTTTGTCCCGCCCATCTTCTGCGGCTCGTCCAAGATCAGCACCGGGCGGTTCCGGCTGATCACATCAATCGGCTTCCGGCTCCCGAAATCGTCCAACTCCTCGTAGATCCGGCGCGCATCCTGCCCCGTCGCGTTGAACGCCTGGATGTTGATCACCATCACGTTGATCCCCGCGTCCGACGAGAAGCTTTCCAGGTTGTGCAGCTGCTTCGAGTTGTACGTGAAAAACTTCGCCCGCTTCCCGTACTGTTCCAGGAAGTGCTCCGCCATCGTTTCCAGTGACCGGTGCACGCCTTCTCGGATGGCGATGCTCGGCACCACCACAATGAACTTGCTCCACCCGTACCGCCGGTTCAGCTCGAACATCGTCTTGATGTAGCAGTACGTTTTTCCCGTGCCCGTCTCCATCTCGATGTCGATGTTGATGGCACAGCCCGGCGTCGCCACCAGACCCGGTGACAAAGGTAGATTCTGCCGTTGCTGCACATCCTGCAAGTTCTTCAAAACGCGGGACAACGGCACCATCAGGTCGCTGTTCTTGAACCCGGCGTCATACTGCTCCAATTGCGTCAGCCGCTGCTGGGGCCCGGCGTCCGGCACCCGGCCCGGATCGATCCGATACGTGACGCCCCCGCCGAACGGCTGCCCCGCAAAGCAATCCACCACCGCCTGCACCGCTTCTGTCTGGAATGCCTGTTGCTTGAACTTGAGCTTCACCCTATCCGCCTTCCACCAAGTACATTCCCTGCTTTTCCACCAACTTGACCACTCCGTGTAGGGCAGCCATTCTTGGCTGCGGCGACCTTTCAGGTCGCCATAACCGCACATTTCGCCGGGCCCGCAGATGTAGTTGCCGTAGAACCGCCAACAACCGAACTTCCCGCCAAGACAGCATTCCCAAGTCCCGCCACCCTAAATCCCCCGAACCTCGGTCCCCGGCGACAACAACCGAAAAATCTGTTCGATCTTGATCTTCACCGCGTCGCTGGCATAACTGGAATGCCGACACACCACCCACCCCGGCATCCTGCAAGACCATGGAATCCAGTCAGCCAACCTCCGTATTTTCACGTTGCCAACCTGTGGAAGGAATCTTTCGAGCGGGTGTCCAGCCGTTGTAACGTGTTTCATTGGTCCGCACGACGACCCTCATTCTACGACCACCAGCCTGCGACTCCCAACCTGCGACTCCCAACCTACGACTCCCAACCAACGCTGCCCTGTCGGGAGCGTCTGCACGTGGTGGCACTTGTCGCCGGCCAAACACGCTGGACACGCGAATCCGCCATGGGTCTTGTTCGGTGTACGATATCGATATGGAAGTGCGGATCCCCATCGAACTGGAAGGCCGGCTCGCCCATGTCGCGAGGACCCGGGGGCGCAACAGTGAATCGCTCGTGTTTGAAGCCATTGAACGTCTGATTGGAGATCTGACCTCTGAGGATGCCCGGTTTGTTGAGGAGGTCGACAGAGGTGTCGCGGCTGCGGACAGGGGCGAGCTTGTCGACCACTTGCGGGTTCGCGAGTTGATCGACACTTGGTATCCGGCCTGACATGCGACTCCGGTGGACGGAGGTGGCGGTTCAGGACCTGAAAGGAATCTCGGACTACATCTCCGAAAGGGACGGGGCTGCGGCTGCTCGGCGAATTGCTCTGCGGATCTACAACGCTCTGGATTCATTGGTGCTGTTTCCGCACAAGGGCCGCCTTGGCCGGAGGATGGGGACCCGTGAGCTTGTAATCGCGGGACTGCCGTGGATCGGGGTTTATCGGGTGCGGGAGAACGCCGTGGAAATTCAGCGGATCCTGCACGGTGCCCAAAACCTGCACTAGATACCTCAAATCCCCCGAACCTCCGTCCCCGGCGACAACGACCTGAAAATCTGCTCGATATTGATCTTCACCGCGTCACTGGCATAACTGGAATCCCGGAACACCACCCGCATCGGCTTCCTCGCCGCCAGTTCCTTCACCAGTTCCTCCGTCACTCCCGGATCAAAACAAGCCACCAGCCCCGTTCCATCCACAAAGAACACCGTCTTCCCCTGGATCGTCTCCTGCACGATGGGCAGATCCAGCCCGATCCCCCAATCCACCAGGCAATGGAACAGCAAATCCTCCGGCGTCCGATCCGCCCGGATATTGTCCAAATGCCCCAGCAGGTCCGCTTGCTTCAGGTCCTCGGGACGGTAATACACGTCCTCCATCGTTGAGACGTCGATCTTCAGGACACGAAAACCAACGTCGAGACCCGGTGCCGAGGTCGCTGTTTGCTCCTTGATCTTGGCTCCGGCGCGCCGGATCCGCTCCTTGGTGATTTCTGCGATTGTAAGGCCTTTTCCTAAGTTCTGGCAGCACTCAATCGCAGCATGCTCTTCTTTTCGTGATTCATCCAAAGTCTGGGCAATCTGGATTACTATCACTCTTCTTCCACATCCATCGAGCGCATTCTGCTGCCACGCGGCATGTGCGAAGGTTCCGCTCCCCGCAAAGAAATCTAAGACAACGTCGCCAGTCGACGAGGCTACCGCAACAACTCTCTGAAGCAATCGCGTAGGTTTTGGGTTTGGGAACGGGGCACGGGTTCCGCCGAATAGTCTGGCCAATTCCTTGGTGCCCTCATCTGTATGTCCCACCTGCTCAAATCCCCAAATTGTTTGCGGTGGGATGGCCTCTCTTACTTCGGATCGAAATCTTTTGTATCGGGGCTTGCCCATTCCGCTCTCACCAAACCATATTCGGTTGTCTGCGATGAGCTCTCGAATCTTGGTCTCATTGAAGCGCCAGCTGCTTCCGCGTGGTGGTAGATGCTGGGTGCCATTCGGTGCCTGTAAGGGATAGATTGCATAAGGGCGCTCTTCCGTCCGAAGCAAGTTATCCGATGCCCAAAGACCGCGTGGGTCATTGTCAGGGTTCTTATATATTAGTTCCTGTGTTTCGTTGCGGGCGAGACCCCGAATGCCTGCAAGCTCAGTCCTTCGGTAGCAAACAAGGTATTCGTGGCTTTCTGAGAAATCTTTTGAATCTGCTTTTGTGCTATATTTCTTTTGCCATATTATATCGGCAACGAATTCCCCCCCCAAAATATTTCATCGCATAACTTCCTTGTATTGTCGATTTCATGGTCGTCTATGCTGATAAAGATTAAGCCGTCATCCCGAAGAAGGTGGCGCGCCAGCTTTAGCCGCGGGTATAACATGGAGAGCCAATCTGAATGGAAGCGTCCATTCGCTTCGGTGTTCGCAACCATCTTGTTGCGCTCGGAATCGGATTGCCCTGACAGTCCGAGATAGGTGCCGTTCGAGATGGCAAAGTCGTCCTCGTACACGAAGTCATTCCCGGTGTTATACGGCGGGTCGATATAAATCAGCTTCACCTTCCCCAGATACGTTTCCTGCAAGAGCTTCAGCGCCTCAAGGTTGTCCCCCTCAATAAACAAATTCCGCGTGGTGTCAAAATCCACGCTCTCCTCGCGGCACGGACGCAAGGTTTTCGCAATCGGCGCATTCGCCGCTAGCAGCGCTTCCCGCTTCCCCGGCCAGTCCAGGTGATACCTCTCCCGTGGCCCCTCCACAATCGACCCCGAAAGCTCCTGCCGCAACTGGTCGAAATCCACCGCCCGCGTCAATTTCCCCTCCGCATCGCGGGCCTCGGTCACGCAGCCGGGAAACAACGCCGCAATCTTCTCCACATTCGACGCCGTCAAGTCCGGTGTATGCAGCTTCAGCTTTTCCATGGGTCTTCGATTTCCACTATACGATTCCCCCCGGTCTCAGCCTTTATTGCCGACTGGATGCCACCGCCCGAAATACGCCATCGGTGAACAGGGAGAATAAAGAATGAGCAGCAAAACCAGTGCCTACCCCTTGCGCTCACCCGTCTCCCTGAAGGCCGCCCTCGGGCAGCTTAGCAAACAGGATGGCACCAGCATCAACCAGTTTGTCGTCACCGCCGTCGCCGAAAAGGTCTCGGCCATGAATACTGCTGCCTTCTTTGAAGCCCGCACCGCAAAGGCCGACCGCTCCGCCTTCCGCCGTATTTTGGATCGCGACGGCGGCGAAGCCCCGCGCGCAGCGGATGAATTGTAAGGCAGGGCCGAAGACCACAGTCGCGGAGCCACCTGCCCTGCAATCCAGCTAGTTCCCCCATCCTACCGATGTCGTCCTCAGTTCCTCAAGTGCACGGCTTGACTTCATGTAGCCGATAAGCGACAATGCGGTTTGGGCGGCGAGATAGAGCTTCTCCAGTTCACCATTGGCCGATCCACTCCGTTTTCCGATTGGCTTGACGAACTTCGGGACCTACGGGGAGCAGGTGTCATACGCGCCCGAGTGAACCGGCTGCGACTGGGCAACTTCGGGGACTGCGCCCCGGTGGGTGAAGGCGTCGAGGAGTTGCGAATTGACTTCGGCCCAGGCTACCGAGTCTATTTTGGCCGCGAAGGTCACAAGGTTGTCCTTCTTCTCTGTGCTGGCTTGAAGCGGACTCAGCGGAAGGACATCGCCACAGCCCGAAAATACTGGAAGGAGTACTTGAATGCCACAGACCGTGGAAGCCACACCGTATCGGGATAGTCTATTGAAGGCTCTGGCCAATCCAGTGTCTGCCGCGCATTATTTGAATGCCAGCCTTGAGGATGAGGATTCGCGCGTGTTCTTGATGGCATTGCGCGATGTGGCCGATGCCAATGGTGGCATGGGGCTGTTGGCTGAAAGCAGCAAGTTGAACCGCGAGAGCCTCTACCGTGCGCTCTCGGAATCCGGCAATCCTTCATTGTCGAGTCTGGCTGCTGTCTTGAAATCCCTGGGACTTCGTTTGGCTGTCCAGTCCGATGCCCCGAAAAGTCCAAAGCGCCGGGTGGCTTGATTCGCGTATCATCGCAACTCGCGTGTGTAAGCTCGCGTGTGTGAGCAAGCGTGTGCATGGATGCTCAGCCCTTGCCCGATGAATTCATCGCTTGGTTCTAGCCTCCGCCCCTACACCGCCCGCAATCCACCCAATTCCGCCTCCTGCCGCCGCAACGCCGAGTGCAACTCCATCTGCCGGTTGAACTGCCGTTCCTTGCCCAACCCGCCCTCCAACCGTCGGCACTCCGCTTCCAAGTGGCGGATACGCTCCATCCGTTCCACCTGCTCCGCCAGTCCCTCGCCCACCCGCGCAGGATAAGGCAGGTGCCGCCGCAGTACCTGCTCGTAGAGTCCGCCCAGGTCCAATGCCACCGGGAGCGGGAGCAACGGCCCGCCCGTCGGCTCCCACGGCAGATCGAAATACGCTCCCACTACCGACTGGACTCCAGCCGCCGCCCGGCCCGCCACCGGCCTCTTGTAGGCAGCCGCGTACCGCACCCGGTCCCCGCAGACCACCTGGTGGACAATCGGACTGGGCACGGCCTTGTCGATGGTCAACAGCAGGTCCCGCAGCACCGCATTGGCAATGGGCGCTTCCCGCAGCCTCACGGAAAAGACTTGGAACTCCGGAACCGCAGCCGTCGCAGTCAGATTCGTCGTCTCAGGGGACAGCTTGTAAAGCCAGACAATCTCCGCAACATGGGCCACAAACCTGTCCCGCACCGCCTTGGTAGGCTTGGCATACCCATAGAGCTTCGATTTTGCAATCACACGGTCAAAAATCGCATGGGGAGGATACTCAAACATTGGGGCACTCCCATTCTCACGCACCTGCTGGAACAGGGAGGACTTGCTGGCGGATGAACAGATGGTTCTGCGTCACCGGGCCGACTATCTGAACTTATTGGGACTCCCCGACATTGAGCCAGTCCACCCGAACGTTTGGCAAGAGAGGAAAATTCAAGTCAAGATCCCCACAGCCAACCTTCTCACCGCGGAAGTCTTGAACCGGATGATGGACAATATCGATAGGACGGATTCGATATGAGAATCGCAATCACCGACACGGAGGCATTTGAGGCTCTCAACCCTCTCGACGTGAAGGCCTACCTCATCGATTCTGGCTGGGTCGAGCGCCGTGTGATCCCTGGCCGGGGCTCCTTCTGGTGCCACCCTTCCAACAGTTCTTGGGAAATACCGCTACCCCATGACAAGTCGGTCGGAGACTTTGCCGATCGAATTCGCGATGCCATAGATGCGCTGGCAAACGTGGAATCCCGATCACCGTTGTCCGTCCTGCACGACTTGGAACGGGTTGGACAGGATGTGATCCGAGTGCGCTTGGTTAGTTGCCGGAATCGAGGATGGGAGTGTTCCACTCGAGCGCGGTGTTGGACTGCTGGAGGCCGCTCGCAACGCCGTTTATGCTTCCGCATGTGCTGCCTCCGCCAAGCATCCGCGCAGCTACTACCAAGCCCGTCCGCCCAAGGCAGTATCCGACTTCATGGACACCGTCCGGTTGGGACAGACAGAACGTGGCAGCTACGTTGTTGCGATTGAAACCCCCGTGTCTCCCGAACTGGCCGGGCAAGTCGGGCTTGGGCCCGAACCCTTCGCCCGAAGAGTCACACGGCAACTTGCGACTTCTCTACATGCGCTCCTGCGGGCGGCGCAAAATCAAGACGCTTCAGAGATCCAACAGTCAGTTGCATCGGGAGTCAGCGCGAACCTTTGTTCTGCCATGGCCAACGCACTAGGCCTTTCAGTGCCAAAGGGTGAGGTTGAGGTCCGGGTCAGCTGGGCTAGGACCCGGCGTGTGCCCCCAAACACTCCTGTAAGTGTTTTATTTCCGGGCTATTTGACTGGTGTGATTAGTGAAGCGGCTACCATTCTCCGGGCAAATTCCGAGATCGAAAGCTTTGAGCTGGAGGGTACTGTCTACAAATTGCGCCAAGATACGGAGGCCATTATTCTTGGTTTGGTCGATGGCCAGCACGGCAAGGTCCGCCTGACAATTCCGGATCACTACAGGGATGCACTCATTCGGGCATTTGAGAGGAGGTCAATTGTCACTTGCACCGGTGAGCTCAGGCAGACTGGAAAGATAGCGGAATTGCTGAACGTCCGTTCCCTCGACACTTCGGAAGATACTTCGGAGTCGGAAGCGGACTAATTTCCTTGCCCTTCCTGCACCACCAGGAACGCAATCAGCTCAAAATCATCCAACCCGCGGATCGTGTCCACCAGCGCTGTTGTTCTCGCACTCGTGAACAAGCTGTCCACATCCTTCTCCGCCTTTTAGCTCCACCATCGACCGGATAGCCTGCGCCAGCAGCCCCGAGTATTTCTGCATCCTCCTGCCGTCCTCCGTCTCCCGGTTGAAGGGCTCGTAGGCATCGGGAATCGGTTCCCGGACCCCCTTGCTCGCAGCCCGCACCAGATCCAGCAGCCGCTTCACATCCGTATGGTTCACCACTACCTGTCCCTGCCGGTCCACATACACCAGATAGTAGGGATGCAGCCGGTTCTGCTGCCGGACATTGACGCTCTGGTTCCGGTTCCGCAGCGCGAAAATGGCACCGGGCGGCAACCCCTTCTCCGCATTCGCCGGGACCACCGCATGCATCCCGTTCGGCACGGATCCCAAATCGCCGTTCGCCTTTACATAGTTCACCAAGTCCATCCGGAAATCATTCAGACCCAGATCCGTGATCGAAACGCCCGTCTTCAGATCCTCCATCTCGATAACCTCATCCTGCAACCGGCGCAACTGCTCCTTTCGATACGAAAGGTCGTTGGACCGGCTGTCCAGCGGGTTGTCGTCCCCCGTCGCCGTCATGTCGGCGATCACCATCCGGCTCTCCACCCGCTCCTTCAGGTTGATGTATTCGTCCAGAGTGATATCCGGCCAGTAGTTCACCAGCTGGATGCACGCATTCCGGGAACCGATCCGGTCGATCCGTCCGAACCTCTGGATGATCCGCACCGGGTTCCAGTGGATGTCGTAGTTGATCAGATAGTCGCAGTCCTGGAGATTCTGGCCCTCCGATATGCAGTCCGTCCCAATCAGGATGTCGATCTCGCCCGTCTCGTTGGGCAGAAGCGCGGCCTTCTCCTTCGAGCGCGGCGAAAACAGTGTCAGCAGGGCTTGGAAGTCGTAGCCCCGGCCCAGTGTCGACTTTGGTGCGTCTGATCCCGTCACCTTGCCCGTGTGCACCCGCTGCCCGGCCAGTAGCGGTGCAGCCAACTCGCCGTAGAGATAGTTTGCCGTATCCGAAAACGCGGTAAATATAAGAACCTTCCGGTTCCCCGGATTGATTGGCGACGCCAGCTTGCTCACGATCTGCGTCTTCAGGTGTTGCAGCTTCGCATCATCCGCCGGCGTGATCTTCCACATCTCGGCTAGCAGCCCGGCAATCAGCGCCAGGTCGGCCCGCAGGTCGTGCTCCCACGCTGGCACGTCCATGTCCGCCAGCGAGATTTTGACCTTGCCCCCAACCCGCCCCTCGTCGCTACCCTCCTCCGCGCCCGGAAAACTCTCGTCGTCGTCCGGCTCGCCATCGGCATAGTTTTGTGATAGGTCGGATACTTCGGCTTCTTGGCCCGTTCGCTGGAACAACTCGATCTTCGCCAACGTCGCCGAGTAGTATTTCCCCAGCTTGTCCAGCGTCAGTCGGAACGCAGCCACGGAGCTTTCCAACCGCTTCAGCAGATTCACCACCATCAGTGCCTGCAGGCTCTTCTCGCGGTCTTTTTGCTTCAGCTTCCCCGTGCCGCCCTTTACATCCGTGTCGTAAAGGTCCTCATACGTCGCCAGCCTACTGGGCAGGATATAGCTCACCGGCGCATAGACGCCCATTGTCAGCATCGACAACCGGTCGAAAATGTCGTTGAACCCGATTACATCCGGCCGGTGTGTCAGAGGGCTGTGAATCGAAATCGGCTTCAGTCGCTCGGGAAATGCCCCAATGTCGGCAGTGTCGTAAAACGTCTCGATGTGCCGCCTCGACCGGGCGATGGTCACTGCGTCCAGTAACTGGAAGAAATCAAAATCCAGTGCGCCCAGAATCGCCGCAGCCGTCCGCTTCTCCGGCGGCAACTCGGACCACGTATTGAAGGTGCCCTGCGCCTTCCGGAAGATCGAGTTGATATCCCGCTCCGTGTCCAGTTTCCCGTCCAGTGTCCCCGGATCGCCCTCGTACGCCAGTGCCAATTGGTTCCGCAAATCATTGAACCGGTTGTTCACGGGTGTCGCCGAAAGCATCAGAACCTTCGTCTTCACGCCATCCCTGATAACCGCATTCATCAACCGCTGGTAACGTGTCTCGCGGTCCTTGAATGCGTCGTTGTTCCGGAAGTTGTGCGACTCGTCGATTACCACCAAGTCGTAGTTGCCCCAGTTCACGTTGTCCAGCCGCATCCCGAATGATTCACCGCGTGTCCGCTGCAAATCCGTGTGGCAAAGCACGTCATAGCTGAACCTGTCCTTGGCGAATATATTGGTTTTCCGGTTTCCCTTGTAGTTCAGCCAATTGTCAGCAAGCTTCTTCGGACACAACACCAGCACGGACCGGTTGCGGAGCTCGTAGTATTTCACCACCGCCAGAGCCGTGAACGTCTTTCCCAGCCCCACGCTGTCGGCCAGGATGCAGCCGCTATAGGTCTCCAGCTTGTTGATGATCCCTGCTGCCGCGTCCCGCTGGAAGTTGAACAGCTTGCGCCACACCAGGGTTTCCTGGTAGCCAGTCAGGTCGTTGGGCAGCACATCCTCGTTCAGATCCTCCAGGAACTCGTTGAAGATGTGGTAGAGCATTAGGAAGTAGATCCGCTCCGGCGCATTTTCCTGATAGACCGACGAAATGTGTTCGCACAGCCGGTCCGTTACGTCCTCCAGCCGCGTCGGGTCGTTCCAAATCTGGTCGAACAGCTGGATGTATGTCGTGGTGAAGGGCGGATCGCCAATGTGGTTCACAAAGTTTGAAACCGCATTGCCCTGCTGGTACCCCAGATCCACCGCCGTGAACCCGTGCAGCGGCATGTAGACCGATTCGCCATCCCCCGCGCGGATGCACGCGAACTGCTGCATGGGGGCCATGCCCTGGTTGGACCGGAACGTCGCCTTCCGCCGGATCCACGCCGCGCATTCCCTCGCTATCGCCCGTTGCGTCAGCTTGTTCTTCAGCCGGATCTCGAACTCGCTTCCGAAGAACCCCCGTTCCCGATCCTGCTTCGGGATGTGGAACTCACGGCGCTCCTTCCTGACTTTGTCCGTTACCTCGTTGGGAACAAATGTCGGCGTCGTAAAAATGAACTCCAGCGAGCCAACCTTCTCCAATTCCTCCTTCAACGCCTCATAGGCATACATCGAGAAACACGACGCCGCAATCTTCAGCCGCGCACCCTTGCCCAATTTCTTCTTAAGGTGGTCTCCCAGCAGGACGTTGATGTTGTCGATGATTTCCAGAAGCATCATTCTCTCGCATCTCCATCGCGGAACGTTCATCGGGGCCGCTCCGACCGCGAGTCCCCCAAAATGCGGGACGTCGGCTGATCCCGGTCACAATTTGTTTTGTCTATAAAATCAGTGCTTTACGTCTCTGGTGGCTCGTTTTCCACCCCCCATCGCACTAAACTAACCCCGCGATGAACTCCACCCCGAAACCCCGCACCGAGACCAAAAGAAGCGCCGCCCAAATCGAGGCCGCCCGCCTCAATGGAGCCAAATCCCGCGGCCCCGCCACGCCCGAGGGAAAATCCATCTCCGCCCAAAACGCCCTCCGCCACGGCCTCCTCTCCAAAATGGTCGTCATCGAGGGCGAATCCGAAACCTCCTTCCACGACCTCGCCGCCTCCCTCCGCCAGTCCTTCGCCCCGCCCGACGGCCTCGATTTCGACGAGCACGAAAACA
>CAITMP010000364.1 GCA_903893525.1 uncultured Acidobacteriia bacterium
CGCGGGCCTTGGCCGGATCGTGGATGATGTTCTTGTTGGAGGCGCTTTTGAAGATCTGGCTCTCGTGGGTCGTCATATTGTTGAAGACCGCGAAGAAGGGCTGGCCGGGTTTGCGGTTGCGCCAGTGGCCGTGGACGGGCGAGTATCCCCCTGCCGCTCCGCCGTTGCCGCCCTGCGAGGCATCCCAAGTGCCTGCGGGCTTTTCGAGGTTGTAATCCTCTTTGCCGTTGTTGGTGCAATAGTAGCCGGCGTCGCGGAGGTAGCCGGGGAACATTTTCCAGCCTTCGGGCATGCGGGTCATGGAGCGCATGTGTTCGGCACCGGTGGAAGTGGGGGATACGCCGGTAATGATGGCCGTCCGGGCCGGAGCGCAGACCGGGGCGCTGCACCAAGTGTTGGAATATACGCAGCCGCGCTTGGCGAGACGGTCGAAATTGGGTGTGTTCGAGTAATCATCGCCGAAGCAATGCAGATGGGGGCCGATGTCCTCCCACGTAAGCCATAGGATATTGGGGACGGGGGTTGCAGCTGCGGCCAGCAACGGGGCCGTTGCAACGGTGGCGGCAGTTCCAAGAAAGGTGCGGCGGCTGGGATTTTGCGGCATAACTCTGGATATCCTCAATTGACTCTACAACGCTATCGCAGGGTCTCGGGGCGAACGCCTTTCGTGTGCGTGCCGAATCCGAATGGCGTAGGACTGTAGTGCCCGACCAGCCCGACATCGAGCTTGGTGCTGATTTGCCGATCCAGCCCGAGTGCCCAGTAGGTGGCATTGACGAATAGTCTCCGGTTGGCCTCCGTCAGCAGATCCTCCGAAGTGCCCAGAGTGGTGGTGAAGACGCGGCCTACCTTCCCGGTCGATCCGGTGTGGGTCTTGACCCAAGCGATCGGCATCATCGGCTCATTGACAGACCCGGGCTCCGGCGGATCGGTTGCGGCCATCCCCGACAGTACCTGCCCGAAGACCAGTGTCCGGCTGTCCCCCGGCAACGGCAAACGGGCTTCATAAACATCCGTACGGCTCCACAGCGCGCCGTTGCCGATCCCGGTCAGGATCGGATGGCTGGCCTCGGCCGGGTTGAGAACGCCCATCGAACTCTGTTTCCCGTGTTTTCCGTGGTGTTTGATCCATGTTTCCCCCAGAATCGAGCGTCCGAAGCCGCCGTCCGGATTGTTCCAGGTGTACCGGGCATAGGTGGGGCTGGACTTCAGCTGGAAGGCGTGGGTGGCCGTCCGCAGGCCAATGATCGGTTTGCCGGAATCAATGTAGTCGGCGATGTGCTTCATCTGGGCATCGGGCAGATCCCGAAAACGCGTCAGGATCACCAACAGGTCGGCGGAATCGAGCGCCTCCAAGCCCGGGATATTGTCACCCTGCTCCGGGTTGATCGTGCCGTCCTTTTTGTCGATGGCGAACAGGACGGTACAACGGAAGCCATGGCGGCTGGATAGGATCTTGGCCAGCTGGGGCAACGATTCCTCCGACCGGTACTCCTCGTCACCGCTGACCAGGACGATGCTTTTGCCCTTGGGTGCGCCTTGGGGCTCAAAGACGATGTAGGGATCGGCCGCGAAAGCGGGTGGGACGGCCGCCAGGAGAGCGGTCCCCAGGATGACAGCGAACGGGATGCGCATATTGAGTTCGGGTTTGCCCCCATCTTATAGTGAATGCATCACGTTCGCCATGCCACACATTTCCGGGTCACGATTCCGTGCATGCATTCTAGTGCTTCTGGTTCCACTGCTCGCCCCGTCGCAGACGCCCTTCGCGACCCGCTGCTCCGGTTGCCACGGCGAGGACGCGACCGGCAGTGCCAAAGGCCCTGGACTGGCCAATAATCCGCGCGTGGCGGAAAAATCGGTCGACCAGCTCGCAGCCTACTTGGAACGCGGGAATCCCGCAGCTGGAATGCCCGCATTCAACGATGTTGCGCTGGACGAGCGGACCGTTCTCGCGCGCTACCTGCGCAGAATCAACAACGAGACGATTGTCGGCCCCGTGACAGTGCTCGAACCCGGCAAGCGGATCACGTGGAGCGCGCCGCGCGAAGGCGACTGGCCCACATACAACGGAAATGATTCCGGCAACCGCTACAGTCCGCTGAAGCAAATCAACAGGTCCAACGTCGCGAGGCTGAGCCCCAAGTGGATTTTCCCCATGGCCAGCTTTGGGCTGGAGATGACACCGATTGCCGCCGACGGCGTTCTTTACGTCACCGGTCCCAACCAAGTGTACGCGCTCGACGCACTCACCGGCACCCCGCGCTGGCACTTCTCGCGTCCTGCGACACCCGGCATCGTCGACGACGCCAAACTGGGCACCAACCGGGGCGTGGCAATCCTTGCCGACAAGGTCTTCTACGTCACGGACAATGCGCATCTGCTGGCCCTCGACCGTGGGGACGGCCACGTGGTCTGGGAATCGGCCATGGTCCCCGAGATTCCGGGCGGCACATCGAAAAACTATGGCGGTACGGTGGCACCGCTGGTTGTGCACAACACGGTGGTGGTGGGCGTGGCCGGGGCCGACGCGGGCATCCGTGGCTTCATCGCGGCCTTCAAGACGGACACCGGGGCGCTGGCGTGGCGGCGCTGGACGGTACCGAAGGCGGGGGAGCCCGGAATCGAGACCTGGGGCGGCAAGGCGCCCCTCACCGGGGGCGGCTCCAGCTGGCTGACCGGCTCATTCGACGCCGCATCCGACACCCTTTACTGGGCCACCGGCAACCCTTGGCCGGACGGGAACGACCGCGACCGCCAAGGCGACAACCTCTACACCGACTGCGTGCTCGCCCTGAATCCGCACACCGGCGAGATCAAATGGCACTACCAGTTCACTCCCCGCGATGTGAAGGACCGCGACGCGACCGAGCCCAATGTGCTGGTCGATACCACTTGGCGCGGCAAGCCCTCGAAGCTTCTCCTGCATGCCGACCGGAACGGCTTCTTTTATGTTCTCGACCGTACCAACGGCCACGTGCTGCTCGGCAAACCATTCATCCGCCGCAACGACTGGGCGGAGAAGATCGGCGAGGACGGCAAGCCGGTCATCAAGGATCCGCGCGGCTGCCCTGCCGACGCCGCAAACTGGGATGCAACGGCCTGGTCGCCAACGACCCGGCTTTACTACGTGCTGGCGCTGGAGGAATGCACCGGAAAGCCTACCGGCTACCCCGACCAGACCGGCCAGCGGTTCCTGCGGGCGTTGAACATCGAAACTGGCGAAATTGCTTGGGAAGTCCCACAGCCCGGTCCTCCACGCGCAAAAACTTGGTCGGGCGTGCTGGCGACAGCGGGCGGACTGCTTTTCCATGGCCAGCCCAATGGCGGCTTCACTGCCGTGGACGAGCGCAACGGGAAGACCCTGTGGACTTTCCCCACAAACGTGCGCATGAAGGCGGGCCCAATGACATTCACGGTAGGCAAGGAACAGTTTGTGGCGGTCGCAGCCGGGTCGGTGCTCCTGTGTTTCGGCCTGCCGCAATAGGATCGATGTATGACGTGGAATCGACTTTCAGTCTGCGTGGCTCTGGCCGCTCTCCAAATTGTGACCGCGCGTGCCGCCGAACCTATTCTTCGGAATACGTTCGCGACTGACACGGAAGGTTGGATGACCCTCGGCAAACCCGGTGCCACCTTGGCGGCGGAAGGTGGAGCCTTGGTTTTCGGTTACACCGCCGATCAAAAATCGATGAGCGTCGCCGTGCGTCCGGTTGGAAACTTGGCGCTGCGGGATCTCAAGAGTATCCGCTTCGAGGTGAAAACCGACTCGGCCTTCGCCGTCGGTGTCGTCTTGAGCGAAAAGAAGCCCGGCGGCGGCAACTACACGGCGACATTTTGGTCTTCCGGCAGCGTGTGGCAACCGGTGGTTCTCGGCCTAGCAGATTTTCTGGAAGGCGAGGGCCCGAACGAGCCGGTCGATGCCGACGGAAAACTCGACCCTGAGCAACTGGAAGGTGTCGGGATCATTGACGTCTCGCAAATTTTCAGCCGGGCAGGCGGTGCGATTTTTGCGACGCCGCACGATGGTCACCATACGATTTCGATCCGGAATTTCACGTTGTCGCGGGATCCGGTACCGGCTGTTGCCACCGTGGCGGCGGACGATTTCTCCAGCCCCCAGCCCATGTGGATCGCCCCGGGTGCCGCCTCCTTCGTCCAGGAGGACGGGAATCTCAAGATCACCTACCGTCAGCAGCCCGAACAAGCCGTAGTCTTTCTGCGTCCGCTTGCGCGCCGAGACTTCCGCGGAGCCACCCACATGGCGTTCGATATTTCATCCAAGCAAGCCGGACAATTCGTATGGGCCCTGTCGGAGGACCGCCGCCACGGCCCGGAGGCGGCGCGCTACAACTGCGATTTTCTGATCCTGGAGGCGGACAAACTGGAGCACCGCGAGATCGACCTCGCCGCTTTCTCCGTGGACTCCAACGGTCCACCGGACTCAAACGGAAAGCTCGATCTCGACCGGATCCGCACCCTGACGCTGATCGATTTCAGCCAGCAGGATGGCCCCAACACGGTCACCCTTTCCAATATCCGCTTTGTGAGGAAGTAGCTACTTCACATCGCCTGCGGGTTTGGCAAACCGGGCGTTGTCGATGGCTGCATTGTTCTTCACGGTTGCGATCTGGATCGTGAAGCGTCCGTTGGGGCGCGACAGCGTCCATTTGAACGGTGCCTTCACACCGTCGTTTTCCCGGTAGTCGCTGTAGTCGATCTGGGTGGGCATGCGACCCAGCGGTGTGTCCGCAAAGCGCACCATGCGGACAAGCAACCCGGAGTCCTTGGCGAAATAGAGCCGTACCATCGGCTTACCGGGAGCGGTTCCGTTCAGAACCTCGCAATCGACACCGGCCACAGCTTCCGGACGTCCACGACGTAACTGGGGGTAGAGTTCCTTCACTGTCAGCGCCAAATGGAACTGGGCGTCAAGCGAGGACGCGGCTGACTCGGATTCCGACATTGACCGCGCGGGCTTGCCAGCCGTTCCCATCCATCCACCCTTGCCGTCAAACGCTGTGAAGCTGTCGGCGGTTGAGTGCGTGATTGTAACCCGCATGTTCGGAGCCTTCGTGAGCACTTCGATGGGTGTCTCCGAGCCGCCTGCAAGAATCTTGCCCAACATCTGGCGCGAGGCAACCTTCTTCAGCGCATCGGCTCCGCCGAGGGCCGAGATGTATTTTTCTAGAACTTGGTCGGCGGTCGGCGCGGTGCCGGCCCCCGGTGCGGCTGGTGCCGCTGCGGGCTTCGGCATCGCATCCGTCTCAAGCACGGCGGGAACGGCAACCGGACGCGCCGCGCCCCGGTGGCAGGAGTTGCAGGTGATCTGCGGACGTCCGCCAAAATGTTCCTTGTTGATGGCCGCCGTCATGGTGATCATTTCACGCGCCGTCTTTTTGGCCCCCTTGTCGTCGGCTTCCATCTTTCCGGCAACGTGGCAGAACGCGCAATCCACACCGAGCGACGACGACATGAACTGCATCGCGGGGCCGATTTGGTCCGCAGGCGCGTCCTTGAGGACGGTCAAGTTCTTGTACGCCGGTGCCGCCGGGGCAACGTCATGCTGGGCAGACAGAGGTTGGATCGCGAGGGGCAATGCGAGGAGGGTGGCGAACAGGATCTTAGTTGTCATGGGCTTTCGTCAAGAAGATGGGTCCATGCAAGCAGATTGCATGTTACACCGAATTTTAGCGCAGCTTCCTTGGCAGCGACTACTCTCACGTGCCCGGAACGTCGAAGGGACACAGTAAACTGAACACTTATGCCATTCCCCGGCGTTGACTACCTGCTGATCGATTCCCAGTTCTCCGAACAGGAGATCCTCGTCCGCCAAACCGCCCGCCGCTTCACGGACGAGCAGGTCCTTCCCGTCATTCGGCAGTCCTTCCGCGATGGCACTTTTCCCATGGCAATCGTCCCCGAAATGGCCGAGTTGGGCTTCTTCGGCGCCAATCTGGAGGGTTACGGGTGCGCCGGAATGTCGAATGTGGAGTATGGGCTTCTGATGCAGGAATTGGAACGCGGCGATTCCGGACTGCGTTCGTTCGTCTCCGTCCAAGGTGCGCTGGTGATGTACCCGATCCACACCTACGGATCGGAGGAACAGAAGCAGCGATGGCTACCGGAACTCGCCGCTGGCCGCAAGATCGGCTGTTTCGGTTTGACCGAGCCCGATTTCGGTTCCAACCCCGCCGGAATGCGGTCAACCGCAGTCCGGGATGGCGACTCCTGGGTCCTCAACGGTGAAAAAACTTGGATCACCAACGGCTCCATCGCCGATGTGGCGATCTTTTGGGCCCGCACCGAGGAGGGAATCCGTGGCTTCCTCGTGGAGCGGGGCACCCCCGGCTTCACATCATCCGAAATACACGGGAAGTGGTCGATGCGCGCGTCCGTCACGGCATCGCTTTCGATGTCAGACTGCCGCGTACCGCACTCCGCCATGCTTCCCGGCGCGCGCGGTTTGAAGGGGCCGCTATCGTGCTTGTCGCAAGCGCGCTTCGGAATCGGTTGGGGCGTAATCGGGGCCGCCATGGACTGCTACGAAACAGCCCGGTCCTATACGGTTTTCCGCAAACAGTTCGACGGCAAGCCGATCGCCAGCCATCAGTTGGTCCAAGAAAAATTGGCGGTGATGATCACCGAGATCACCAAGGCACAGCTTCTGGCGCTGCACTGCGGGCGGTTGAAAGACAAAGGCAAACTCGATCCGGCCCACATCTCGATGCTGAAGCGGAACAACGTGGCCATCGCCCTCGACGTGGCCCGCGCGTCGCGCGACCTCCTGGGTGCCAACGGCATCGTGGACGAGTATCCTATAATGCGACATCTGTGCAATTTGGAAACCGTGAAGACGTACGAGGGGACCGACCATATCCATGCCCTCGTGATCGGCGAACGGGTGACCGGAATCGCAGCCTACAAATAGACCTGAAATCCTGAACATGCCACCCACTGAACCCGGCCGCCCCCGCGTCCCCGCCTTCCTTTTCGCCGCCACCATCCTGCTGAGCGCGTTCCTGCTGTTCCAGGTCCAGCCACTGATTGCCAAGCTCATCCTTCCATGGTTTGGCGGCTCTGCGGCCGTCTGGACGAGCTGCATGCTCTTTTTCCAAATGGCGCTGCTGGGGGGCTATGGCTATGCCCACTGGCTCAATGGACGGAAGGGCAGCAGCCAGACCGCAGTCCACTTGGGCCTGCTTGCCGTCAGTCTTCTGATTCTGCCGATTCTCCCGTCCCCATGGTGGAAGCCCGCGCCAGGTGCCGACCCCCTGCTCCGCATCTTTGGTCTCCTGACGGCCACAGTCGGACTGCCGTATTTCCTGCTCTCGTCCACCAGTCCGCTGCTGCAAAGCTGGTACTCCCGCGCCAACGGCGGCGTGATGCCCTACCG
>CAITMP010000365.1 GCA_903893525.1 uncultured Acidobacteriia bacterium
GCCCGCTCCGGGCACATGTCCGGGGTGCATTTGCGGCAGTCTTCCCGTGCTCTGCTCTTTGACATGCACTTACAAGTGACCGTTCAGCGGACCGGGTAGCCGATCCGCCAGAGAGCTTCTTGACGATAGTTTCCATTAGAGGTAAAGAACGATGAACTTTAAACGTGGATTCGATTTCGAGGATCGAATCTGTACCAAACTTGAGAGCATTGGTTGCAAGCTCCAGCGCGACCAGCGTCTCGACCATAAATACAAGCTCGATTTTAAGGTCATAGCATTTCCCGACAACCCGGGCACCTATTCGCTCGGCGTACAGGTAACAACAAAGCGTGACGATTACGAGAAACAGCAGGAGTTTGAAGCATCCCAACGGAACAGCAACGTAGCGCAAAAGGCGCTCTATTTGGAATTGAACAGCAATCTGGATCTCGAGGACGGCGGTGCATTGGCCGTTTTAAATGTGATTGCGGGCTATCAATTCGATCGGCGTTTTTCCGACGTGAAGATCGAGGGCGCAGTCATATACCCGGATTACACGTATGAGTATTTCGATTTGGGACAGCGGATCATCACGATCCGTGAAAACAACCGCCAAGCCATGGCGGAGATGAACCGGCCGACACCGGCATCGCCGCTGCAAATGGATCAATTGGCGGCCCGTTACGGGAACGGTGCAGCGCCCATGCCCCTACAGCCCTTGGCTGCGTCAGCGGTTGCAGCGCCTCCGTTGCCGTCCGTAAACGAAATTCAAGCACTGCTAACCGCGTACAAGCGGGCCGAGGGTTTCGGTTTCGCAACCACCGGCTCGGGCGAAGTGTATTTCGTACATGTGAACGCAGTGATCGACGACCGTTTGCGGGAGCAATTGCAATATGTCCCGTACTCGGAGGCACCTTACTCTATCGAAATTCCGGTCAGTTTCATCGACGGTGGCCTTTCGAAGCCGGGTGCAAAGTACCGGGCCGCTAAAAATATCCGGTTGCGGTCGGCATAGTCTGGGTTTTGGGGGCGCTATTTCGCGGCGCCCCCGTAATGCCCACGGACTTTCCGCGCTGCGGCACGCCCCACCACTTTCGCCAGATCATCCTCGCTGGCCGCCCTAACCAGCGTGGAGCTGCCGAACTCCTTCAGCAGTTTCCTTACGGTCGCCTCACCCACGCCCGGAATTTCATCCAACTCCGAGGTGAGCGTCCGCGCATTTCGCCGCGTCCGGTGGAATGTCACGGCAAAGCGGTGCGCCTCGTCGCGGATCGTCTGGATCAGGTGCAGGATCGGCGAGAAGCGGTCCAAAATCACTGGCTCGTTCTCCTGCCCCAGCACGTATACAATCTCCTCGCGTTTGGCAATCGATGCCAATGGCTGGTTGATCACGCCGATCAATTCCAGCGCATTCGCCGCCGCGTGCAACTGGCCGAGACCGCCGTCGATCAAGACCAGGCCAGGAAAGGGGGTGCCTTCCTCCAGCAGCCGTCCGTACCGGCGCGTCACCACCTCGTGCATGCTGGCGAAGTCGTCATTGCCTTCCACGGTGCGGATGATGAACTTGCGGTAGTCCGATTTCTTCATCCGACCGTCCTCCCACACCACCATGCTGGCCACCTTGTCGGTGCCCTGGATGTGGGATATGTCAAAACATTCCACGCGGTTTACCGGCTCGGGCAGGTTCAGAGCGTCCTGCAAAGCCTCCTTGATTGCTGCGGACGAGGGCTTGAGGACGCGGAAGCGGGCGTCGAAACTATGCTTGGCGTTGGTCTCGGCCAAGGTCAGCATGGCCTTCTTTTGGCCGCGCCGAGGCGTGTGGATCTCGACTTTGCGTCCCTTCTTCTCTGACAGCAGCTCCTCCATGGTGTCGCTGTCGTCGAAATCGATGGACAGATGGATGGCGGAAGGCACGTACTGCTGGTCGAGGTAGATCTGGAGGAGCAGGGAAGAGAGAAATTCGGGCGCGTCGAACTCGAACTGGTCTTCCCAGAAGAAGTCGCGGCGGTCCACCACCTGGCCCTTGCGCAGGTGGAAGAGGTTTACAGCAACGAGGGGTGGCTCCGCATAATAGGCGATGATGTCGATGTCGTCGCCCGACGCAGCCGCTACTTTCTGGCGTTCCTCCAACTCTTCTACGGTTGCAACCAGGTCGCGGAGGCCAGCGGCTTCCTCGAAGCGCATGTCCTCGGCGGCGGCTTCCATACGCTCGCGGAGTCCGTTCGCCAGCTGCCCGAGGCGACCGTCGAGGAACATGCGCACGTTCTTGACGGCACCACCGAACGCTTCGATGGTGGTCAGGCCCTCCACACATGGACCCAAACAGCGGTGGATATGGTACTGCAGGCACGGTTTCGGGTGGTATCGGGTCAGGTCCACCTTGCAGGACGGCACTAGGAAATGGCGGTGGATGAAATGCACCAGGCGGTGCGCGAGATTGCCCGGAAAGTAGGGGCCGTAGTAGGTGCTTCCGTCCTTGCGCAGACGGCGGGTGACGTAGACGCGGGGAAATCGCTCGCCGGTTACCTTGATGTAGGGGTAGGTCTTGTCATCGCGAAGAAGGACGTTGTAGCGCGGCTTGTACTGCTTGATGAGGTTGTTTTCGAGGGCGAGAGCCTCTTTTTCGTTGTCAACCAGGATGTAGTCGATGTCGCGCGCTTCCGAAATCAGCGTGCCGGTCTTGGCTTCGGCGAGGCGGTCCTCATTGAAGTAGGATCGGACGCGGGCGCGGAGGCTCTTGGCCTTGCCGACGTAGACGATTTTCCCGCCCGCGTCCTTGTAAAGGTACACGCCGGGTCCGACGGGCAATTGCGATGCTTTTTCGCGGAGGAGGACGAAGGCCGATTCCCGGAGGGACAATATAGCCTGATTATGGCATGCGGCGCAGAAGCCGCGGATCGAATGGAAATGGAACGGGCTCCATCAGTACCAAGCGCGCAAAGTCGGGGTGGGCGGGATTCAGGAGCAAATTGCTTTCTCCGCTGACGACCGACGGCACCTTGAGCACCGCCGAACGATTGCTGCGAACCCACTCGTCTCCAATTGCCTTCGTGGCTAACTGGTTGGCCGAGCCCATCGCATCCCAATTGCGGGACAGCATTTCAACCGGCAATGGCTCACACCAGACGTCGCCCGGAATCGCAATGGATCCGAGCACGAACTTGGCGGGCAGGATATCGTCAGGTGCACCAATACCTCGAGGATCGCGAGCGACCTGTTTTCGCTGGCGTAAAGAACCCTGACGCCCTTCGAATTCCACCGTCCGCCAAATCGGAACGAACCTTCTGGATCGTAAGTCGGATACCGAGCCTTGCAAACGCGGTATCCGTGCATCGCACCGACTATCCGAGGACTCCGGACTCGATTCGCCCCAGAATGTTCTCTGCCTCTTCGAAACCTTCGGGGCTATCGGCAGCCTGCAGCGGCGTGCGTCCGGCAAGTGACGGATTTGGACATTGGAGCCAGTACAAGGCGGACGCACTGCTTCCGAAGACCTCGCCCGCCCGAACCGAAAGTGCCACGATCCGGGATGGCGGAACCGGCATGGCGAAAACCGCGACCTACGAATGCAGCATAGTAACGCTCCACCACCAGTATAGGAAATTTCAGCCGCAGAAGGCCAGATTCCCGCAATCGGCGGGCGCTCTGTAGGTTGACTGCCCAACAGCCACTCGGCGGATCATAAGCTTAGACGCCGGAACCCTGGAACGGGCCTAGCCCCAATAATGGCCTTGGCGGCGTTTGCTGCGTGGTCCCGGATGGGACACCATCCCGTGATCATAGGATGTGGGCCGCAAACAAAAATGGCGGGAACTCGAAAGAGCTCCCGCCATATTCCTCAACGATTCGGACGTTCTAGTTCCCGCCGCGGCCGCCGCGACCACCGGCAGGCTGGGCAGCCGGCAGATCCAACCGGGGCAGTTTCTCAGGCCGTGTCGCCGCGTTGTACACGAACATCGCCTCGATCACCGCCATCTGCTCCAAATCCGCCGCTTGCAGCCGGTCGTAGGTGTCCATGTTGGAATGGTGCGTCCGAGTGTCGTAGTCCATCGGGTCCTGGATGAACTGGAAGCCGGGGAGGCCGACGCGGTCGAACGACTGGTGGTCGGTGCCGCCGGTGTTGCGGATGGTTACGATTCCGGGAGTCAGATCCTTCAGGGGCGCGAACCATGCCTCGAAGATCGGGCGGGCCATTTCATTGCCCTGCAGGTAGATGCCCCGGATCTTGCCTGTTCCGTTGTCGATGTTGAAGTAGCCCGCGAAGCTGTCATGCTCGGCTGTGGGCTTCATCACAGCCGGATCGGCGAAATGCGACTTCACATACGCCGCCGAACCCAGCAGACCTTCCTCCTCGCCGCCCCACATCGCAAGACGAACGGTACGGTCCATCTTCAAGTTCAAGCTCTTCAGGATCCGCATCACTTCCATGGCGACCGCCGACCCGGCCGCGTTGTCCGTCGCGCCGGTGCCGTAGTGCCATGAGTCGAAGTGTCCGCCGACCATCACCACTTCATTCGGCTTGGTCGCACCCGGAATCTCCGCGATGACGTTGAATGATTCGGTGTCCGGGGTGAATTCCGTCTTGATGTCGAAAGTCAGCTTCACCGGCGTGCTGTGCTGGACCAACCGGGCGATACGGTTGTACTGCTCTGCCGTAATCGAAACTTGCGGGATGTTTTTCTTCGGGTCGCCCTGGCGAGCCGCGCCGCCACCGAAGAACGTACCGCTCTGGCCGCGAGAGGTTGCGGTCACAGTCAGCAGGACGCCCTCGTCCTTCCAGAAATTGCGCATTTTCTCCTGTGCTGCTTGGCGCTCTTCGGGGGTCATGTTCAAGAGGGCCGCGAAGCCGCCCCGTCCACCCGCCGCACCGCCGCGTCCCGCGCCTGGAACCGGGATCAGTTCGCTGGTGAGGTCATGCAATTCCTGATCTGTATAGCGCTTCGCCAACGGCGTCGTCGGCATTTCCAACTCGGGGATCGCAGATGTGAATACGATCTTCCCCTTCAACTTGCCCTTGTACTTGTCCATGTCGGCGGGGGCCTCGATGGTCGCCAGCATCACTTCGCCGGTAACCGGACCATCCGTACCTGCCGTCCATGCTGCCGGAAGTCCCTCGATCGGCATGTAGGTGGGTTCCACCATCGCGCCGCTGTAGGCCTTCACCTGCCAACCGGGAATCGCACCGGACTGGACATCTGCCGTCGGCCACTTTTCCAAGTGGACATTTGCCAAGCCCCATTCCTTCAACTGACCCACGGCCCAGTCGCCAGCAGCCCGGAACTGCGGCGAATTGGTCAACCTGGGACCATATTTGTCAGTCAGGTTCCAAGCCGTGTCCATCACCTTCGATCCGCCCCGGCCGCGCCCGCCGCCACCGCCCCCAAATCCACCACCGCCGCCAAATTCGGCGACTTTGATCTTATGGAGAACGTTGAGATCCACCTTCTCCTGTGCCTGTTGGGCAACCAGGAGGGCAGACAGGCCCACGCCCATCAATGGAAGTGCGAGTGTGTAGAACCGAGACATTACCAAGGAGGATAGCAGATTCCGCAATCGGTTAGAATCCCCCCGCACGTGGCTCCGGTGCCCGCAGCTCATACCCCGCAGGTGGTTCTCCACCAAGCAGATAGCGCACGAAGTAGTCCCAGCGACGGCGGACCATGTACGGCTCGTTGCCGAATCCGTGGCCGCGGTTGGGCAACATGATCAAATCGAAATCTTTGTTTGCCTTGATCAATTCATTGACTACCAGGAGGGTGTTGTACGGCGGCACGTTGTTGTCCATGGTGCCGTGGGCCAGCATCAGCTTACCCTTCAGGTTCTTGGCGAGGCTTTGGTTGGCTTGGTCGTCGTAGTTGGTGGTCCCATCCGCGTTCTTCTTCAGCAAGCCTGCGTAGCGCTCGCCCCAATCGTCCTCGTAGTTGCGGTTGTCGTGGTTGCCCGCCTCGGAGATGCCGACTTTGAAGAAATCCGGATAACGGAACATCGCGTCGGCGGTCGCAAATCCGCCGCCGGAGTGGCCGTAGATCCCGGCACGCTCCAGATCGATGAATGAAAAACGCGCAGCCAGTTGTTTCATGCCCGCGATTTGGTCGGGCAGGGTATTGTCGCCCATGTTGGCGTAGTAGAAATCATGGAATTTCTTCGACCGCGTGGGATTTCCCATACCGTCGATCTCCACCACGACGAATCCGAGCTCCGCCAGCGCCTGGGCATCGCCCCGCGATGCCGAAAAGCTCCTGCTGCCTACGCTTCCGGACTGCGGACCCGGATAGATGTGGTTCACGATTGGATACTTCTGTCCCGGTTGGATTTTGGTGGGCGAATATAAGAGCCCGTAGAGATCGGTTACGCCATCGCGAGCCTTGACCGTGATCGGCAGCGGTGCCTTCCAGCCCGCACTTACCAACTTGGAAACATCGGTGCGCTCCAAGGTTGCCACCAGACGTCCGGTGTTGTCGCGGACGACGCTGGCCGGGGGTGCGTCCGGTTTCGAATAGTTGTCGACGAACCATTTGCCCGACGGCGACCACACCGCATCGTGGTTGGCATCTTCGGGCGTGAGCAGCATCAGGCCCTTGCCGTCCATGCCTATCCGGTAGAGATGTGTGAAGTAGGGGTCCCGCCCTTTTTCGCGGCCCGCGCCGAGGAAGTAGATCACCCGCTCCTTCTCGTCCACGCGCACCACTTGGCGGACCAGCCAGTCGCCGGAAGTAATCTGGGCGCGGATCTTACCCGTCTTCCAGTCTCCGAGGTAAAGATGCCCCCAGCCGCTCTTTTCCGAATACCAGATGTACTCGTTGGTGCCGTAGAATACCTGCCAGTTGGATTTGCCGTCGCCGGATTCATACTGGGTTTCCACAGCCTCTTCGTTGACCTCGCGGATGGTGCCTGTGGAGGCATCGGCCTCCCGGAGGCGCGCCTGCTTGTGGTCCCGCGATGTGGAGACGAAGGCTACCTTGCCGCCGTCCGGACTCCATTGGACGTCGGTCCAATCGTTTCCACGGCACGTAATGTCGTCGCACAGGGTGGAGCGGTGTTGATCGGGCTCCATCTGGAACCGGGTAACCTTCCTGGTCTCTACGTCGATCACCACCCGCTGGATCATCGTGACGTTCTCGTCGCCGGGAAGCGGATACTTCCACGCCTCCAACTTGGGGTGGCCGACGGATGTGTTTACCAAATACATCTCGCCCGTCTTGCGTTCGTCCTGCTGGAAGGTGGCGATCTTCTTCGAGTCCGGCGACCACATCAACACCGGATTGTCGGTCTTCTTCCAACCGGCATTGTCGGTGGCATAGCCGAAATCCTTCACTCCGTCGGTGGTCAGCTGCGTGGTTTCACCGGTTGCGACATCGCGGACCCAGAGGTTGTAGTCGCGGATGAAGGCAGTCTTCTTCTTGTCCGGCGATTGCTTGCCTGCGGCGGCACCACCGCCGCGTCCACCCCGTCCACCGGCTCTGCCTGGACCCGCTGTTGCCGCGGTCCCACCGACGGCGCAGACGTAGGAATCGAGTGCGCAAGTGTAGGACTTTCCCGAGACCGCGAACGAGACTGACCCCGGGGCGGGGAAGTCCAAGGTGTCGAAGGGGAGTTTGGCTCCGTCGTACTTTGTTCCAGCAACCGTGGACAGTCCGGCGGCCAGTTTCGCATGGTCGAACGCTGCACTCTTGGAGCCCTTCTGCGGATCGACGACGACGAATTCCGTGCCATTCGCGCGGTTCACCTTGTACCAGAGGCGTTCACCGTCCACCCACGTGACGCGGATCCCAGCGCCCAAGCCCCCCGGCGAGTTGTTCAGCAGCAACGGGGCCGTGTTGTACGACATGAATTTTTCGGCGCGCGCGTAATCGGCCGCCGTGAATTTGACGGGCGCACTTTGCGCAATCGCCGCTATTGGGCAGAACAGGATCGGGTAGACAAGTAGAGATGCCGCAAGCTTCCGCATGTGTGTTAGGGTAGCGCACGAATAGCAATCGAAAACGACGAAGGCCCCGGTCAGGACCTTCGTCGATAGAAACTACTCACCGAACGCTTCGAACGGAGCTACATCTTGCGGATGGCTTCCGGCTTGGCCTTGGAACTGGTGGTCGCTTGGATCAAGGTTTCCACCTGCGATTCCGGTACTGTCAGGGAGAGGTTTACCGTGGCTCCATCCTCGGTGACCTTCAAGTTTTGGATCAACTGCGCTGCCGCGCCGATTTGCGGATCCTGAGCTGCACCCATGGTCACCACTGCCCCAACCAAGCGGACCAAGTCGGCCATCGCCTTGGCGCTGGGTGCATCGGTGGCCACGGCTTGGCCGGTGATCTGGATGTCGCTGCCAAACTTCACGCCGCCACTGGACGAGACCACATTCTTCACCATCTGGAGGGGTTGCGCGGCACCGGCTCCCTTGCCGCCGAGGTCGGAGGGGATCAGTGAGGCCAACGACGCCATGCTGATCGTCCAAGCATCGGTGGTCGATCCCAACGCTTGAACTTTGGTCGCCAGTGCTGGACTGATGGAATTCACCTTCCGGGACCGGTCGAGAGCGGTTTGTACGGATGGCAGATCTCCCGCTACTGCAATGGAGCTTCCGATGAATGCCAGTGCGTGGGGTGTCTGTTTGGCTGCGTCGGGAGCGCCTTCCGGTGCCTCGGCCGTGAAGAGCGTGGCGCCGGCGTAGGAACTTACCGCAGTGCCCTTGCCGTGCGCCTTTGCAGTGTCCACCATCTTGGTGACGTTGAAACTTCCCTTGGCCAAAACCAAGCCGCCCGGATGGGCCTTGTCGCCAGCCGACGCCATCAGCACCTCGGTCACATCCTGGCGCGGATCAAACCCGGTCTCTTCGATGAATTTCTGCAGTCCCGGATCGGTGCCTGTCACACTTGCCGATGAAATCCGGCCGAGCAGGAACTGTCCGAACGGGCTGATCTTGGCTGTGGTGACGTTCAACCCGGCCATGATCTGTGCATCGGGCATCACCAGGTTGAGGAGTTGGGGGTCGGCCGCCGAGGCCGTTCCGGTTGCCGCCGCCATCGTTACCCCCACAATCAGGGCTGAGGCGATTACGGCTGTGTGTGTGGCTGAGTGTCGCATGGAATCTAAGTCCTTCCTTCATCAAGCAGGACGGTACAGGGACCCGATTATTACACTAGCTGTGCTTTTCTATGCGGAAATCGTCGAAGGAAACTCCGTTGCCGCCCCGGCTGGAAACACCGGAGCGACCGGCAACCTGCAGACCCGAGTCCCAAGCCTCGAAAAGCTTCCGGTTTCCCAACATCACTCGTATCGAGTCGCCCCGGAAGATAACACGGGCCACGTACCATTGGCCAGCCTTCAGATCATGGAAAACGCCGGTGGCACCCACCTTTGTGCCTGAAATGCGCAAAGGTAGAGCCACGCCGTCCTTGACCCGGATCAACTGAATATCTTTGCGGTCCGCACTGAAGTCGAGCAGGTAGTAGTTGTCCGCGTCCCGGTAGCGCCACACGATGCCCGCGCCCTTCGCGCTGGGCCCGGAACCCATCCGGAACTTCACCGTTACGTCGCCATCGCGGCACACCACGGGGTTGAACAACGCCAGGGAAGAGCCGTCTTTACCCTGTTGCTCCGGTGTTAGTTGGAGGACATTGGGCTGGCTGGGAGCCGTGGGGTCCAGCTTTACTTGCACCCGGGCACGTTCGATCACCCAATTCGGGGGGGTGGCACCCGCGCGCAGCCCATCGAAATCGATCCGGCCCGAACCGCCCCCTAGAGCTCCCCAGAAAGCAAGCACTGCGCCGACGCCTTTCATCGAAACGATGCTCTTCACCATCACCTCCATCTTACCGCCATTTTGGCCAAGCAAGGCTCCACAGGGTAGTACTATTACTCACGGGCTTGGCATTCAAGCAGGAATAGTCCAGACTAGAGGCAGAGATGGTATACCAGCGCAACCAGTTCGACACTGAGAAGATCCTCCGCTCGCTGGCCGCTGTTGGGGCGACCCTTGTGGCAGCTTCCGACGCGAAGGCGCTGAAGTTTACCGTCGACCAAACTATATCCATTACGAACGGGATCACGTCCGCGCCGTTCGTCCTCTCCCTCCCCGGCATCAATGGATTGACTGTGCAGGCCGTATACAGCGGCAGCAACGGGGCAACTGCCGGTGTTGTCCAAATTCACAGCGTTAAGGGCGGGCAATTGTCGGCGCGCTCCTACGCCCAAGTCCAATCCGCTGTCCGTACCGGCTTTTTCGATGCCGCAAGTGGTGCGCCGGGTGTCCGCTGGAACTCCTTCGGCCAGAACTCGCTCTATCTAGGGACGCTGGGCGGTGTCCGAAAGGGTTTCCGCACTGTTCGGACCGTCGTCAGCCAAGCGAGCTTCTCCACCAGCAACGGCGGGAAGACGTTCAGCAACATCTACTCGACGAAGGTGCTCCACTACACCAGCTTCGCCTTCGCAACCACCTACTCCAACAAGTATTTTCCGTTCCGGTTCAAGGACTCCACCCAGTCGAATCGCTGGACCTACGGATGGATCGAAGCGAGCCTGATTCAGCAGACCAATCCGGAAAATGTTGCCGTCCAGATTATCAGGTATGCCTACGAACCGAATGGCCAACAGATCGCCATGGGCGACTGGCCGTCGGACGCCATTCCGGAGCCCGCTTCCGCGGGAATGATGGCGATTGGTGCCATGATTCTCGGGGCCAAGGGAATCCGCCGCTGGAAGGCAAAGCAACAGTCCACCTGCCAGCCGTCCACCGACGCAGCCGGCACCTAGACACCCGCGACTCTACACTGGAGTTGTGTCCGGCACCACACCAATCGTCGAGTCCCTGCTTCATGGCCTGAGCCGTTGCAGGGCGATCGACCTCGCGCAGCCCTACTACACCGGAATCCCGCACCACCCGGCCCATCCGCCGTTTCTATACGGACTGAACAAGAAACATGGCGATTACGTCCTCCCCGGCGGGGCCAGTTCGGCGTCCGAAGGTTTGGCGCTCGGTGCACACACGGGAACGCACATCGACGCCCTGTGCCATTTTTCCTGCTGCGGCAGGATGTTCGGCGGCGAGGACGCGTCCAGGCAGAGTTACGCTGAAGGCATTGTCCACCACACTGTCGATACCATTGCTCCAATCCTCCGCCGCGGAGTCCTCTTCGACATCCCGAAGCTTGTAGGCCTGCCCGTCCTGCCGAAGGATTTTGTCGTCCTCCCATGTCACTTGGAAGCTTGCGGCGTAACGGTGAATCCCGGCGACGTCGCGCTGATCCGCACGGGTTGGGGGCAGTACTGGGACGATCCGGCGCAGTTCATCTCCCAGGTCCACAGCCCCGGGCCCGGATTGGACTCGGCACGATGGCTGAGCTCCAGGGGCATTTTCGCCGCCGGGAGCGATACCGCGCCGTTCGAATTCACTCCGAGTCCGGAAATGTCGGTCCACGTACATCTGTTGGTCGAATCC
>CAITMP010000366.1 GCA_903893525.1 uncultured Acidobacteriia bacterium
AGGCATAGGACAATGAGGAGGGATATTCAGCCAGACACTATTGTTGGCAGGCAGTGCGGCCATCGATAGCCCGCATCCGCCTCGGCGACGACCCGAATACCCGCTCCTGGCCGGATTTCTGTGGGGGTGGGTCGGAAATAATCGCGCACATTCGCCCTATAACGCATCAGAATTGCCCGGGGGATATGTGGAGAGGGGGGTAAATACGCGGGTTTTCGGAGTGTTCCGGCCCTCGGAGGCGACTTTTTGTTCGTAAGTGTCTCAAAATCAATAGCGCAGGCCGAGTATTTTGTGCCGGGATGGGGGAGAATCTGCTGGAATCGAGCCGATTCCGGCGCCTGGTGACAGGACGAGTACCTGGCGGCGGCCTCCTGGAGGGTGGGAGGCCGCCGCGGGCTCACCGCCCTAGCTGCTGGCGGGAGGGAGGGTGGTCATGCCGGGGCACAGGTGGGAGTCTCAGGGGTCTCAGGAGTCTCAGGAGTCTCAGGAGTCTCAGGAGTCTCACCGGTCTCACTGGTCTCACTGGTCTCAGAGGTCTCAGAAGTCTCACCGGTCTCACCGGTCTCACCGGTCTCACCGGTCTCACCGGTCTCACGGGGTACTGGCCGACCGCGAATGATCCAAGTTTTGGTCGGTAGGTGGTAGATGATCTGGCGGGAGGCTTCCATTTGAGCCTTGAGTCGGAAGAAGGTGGCCCGCGATACTCCGCCCGCGGCCGCTTCTCCCTGCCACTGGGTGGTGGTCATGGGCTTCCGACTGAGGAGTTGGAATAGGAAATCCATCGCCTGATTCCCATCGGCCCGACCTTCGGTAAGCAGATCCGCCGGATCCAAATCCGGACGCACGACCATTGTGGGATGATCCCATTCCACTACGAATGGAGTGGCGGGTGCCATGTTCCGGAGGGTTGTCTCCACCACGAAGCAACCTTCCATCCGGTGTTCCGTCAGGGTGATGATGCTGTCGGCATCCCGGGCGAAGATGCCGCTGCCACTCATGCGATCCATGGCCTTCTTGCAGGCCTGATTGCCCTTGGTGAAGTGGTGGGCGTAGACGATGGCGGCCCCGGAGCGATCCATCAGTCGTTCAATGCCATGGGCGAGGATCCCGACACCCTTGGGGGAGTTCTCGGAGCCACCCACCATGAGTTTGTAAATCGGATCAATGATGATCAGGGAGTAGCCCTCACTTTGAATTAGGGCAGTGAGTTGCGGAAGGAATGTGCCGGCCTGGGTTTCCTGACCCCGGAGCGTCCAGACATCGAGGCCGTTGACCTCCGGTGCCATCCCGCGCTTGGCCAGCACACTGCGCAGGCGATCCCGGAAGAATTGGCGCTGGATCTCCAGATTGATGAAGAGAACACGGCCTTGGTGGGTGGGCCACTTGAGGAACTTCGTTCCCGTGGCCACACTGACGGCGAGATCGAGGAGAATCCATGTCTTGCCGGACTTGCTGGAGCCGGCGAGGACACTCTTGGTTTTGGAATGGATGAGTCCTTGAACCAGTTCCCGGGATGTCGAAATGGTGGTGTCGGTGAGTAGGGTGTTGCCCGAATCAATCGGGGGAAAGTACGGCAGTACCCGCTTCGGACCGAGGGGAATCAGCCTGCGGCTTGTGGGGCCGGATTCGGATACGGCGAATTTGGGCTGCAAGACAGTGCTCATGACAGGGATTGGATGAAGTTCTTGAGATGAAGATGGGGCCAGGATTTTACTCCTGGCCCCCTTAATAATTTCGGCCGAACGCCGCCTACGAGTTCTTAATCAGTGATTGAGAACTCAAGCGGCCAGCCCTTGAGCCTGAACTTCGGATTGCGGGGTAACCTGGACGGTGGTGGGCGCAGGGACTTCGCCTTGGGTTTCGACCTGGGTTTCGCCTTGGGTTTCGACCTGGGTTTCGACCTGGGTTTCGACCTGGGTTTCGCCTTGGGTTTCGCCTTGGACTTCGACTTTGGCTTCGACTTTGGCTTCGACTTTGGCTTCGACTTTGGCTTCGACTTTGGCTTCGACTTTGGCTTCGACTTTGGCCTCGACTTGGGCCTCGACTTGGGCGGGGGCGAAGGATTCGATGACCGCCGGACCCTTCTTGCCCGGACCCGGAATTTCGAGTTCAACCGTTACTTTATGACCGAGGAACACCGCCGAGTCGAACTCACTGATATCGGTGGGGACAATGTCCTTACCGGCCCATGCTTTGAGGTCATTGCGCAGGCTGGCAGTACCTCGACCCCGGAGGGTGTAGTGCTTGGCGACGGTGAAGTGTCTTCCCGCCTTATCCCGCTCATCCAGCTCGACCGAGAGTACCATTTTGGAATATTCTTCATCCGCTTCTACCACTTCAGTAAGCTGGTAATCTGCGAAGCGCCCCTGATGTTTGCCGGCCTTGGGCAAATTGGTTTTGGGTCCGAGCGGAATCATCCGGCGGCCTTGCGGCGCGACGGTGACGTTGGCGGGCTGCGTGAGAACAACCGCTTGAGGATTGTTGCTGCTGTTGTTGCTGTTGTTGCTGTTGTTATTAGTCATAATAATATGTGCGTTGACTACATTTGTGGCTTTTGGCCACGGCTCCGAGTCAGATTTAAAAGGAAGGTTGGGAGAGACCCTTCCAGTCGCTCCATCGAAATTGACGGAGACTTTCGTACAGGTATTTTCAATTTCGATTTTGCCGAGGCGAGCTGCCGAGGTTTGGTCGGGGAATTCCCGACTGATCTTCGTAGTTTCGCTGGTCGTCATTGTCGTCATCGTCATGCCCTACACCCTATCCATCGGAATCGCGTTGGAGTTTCGTACAACAATCGAAAGAAAAATCGTGAAGGACCTCAAAGCGGTCAGATTTCCTCGGGTTTTGCGGGAATTTATACCCCTTGAATAATGCGATTTCTGATGGATCCTGGCCCCAAGGATTGCTCAATCGCCCAGGATTTGAGATCGCCATGCCCGGATTTCTCCGGTGGATCTCCTGGCTTGGATGCGAAAGAGCCGCCAACCCTTGCGAGTTGACGGCTTTGTAAACGGACGGAGAACCCTTAGTTGTTCGCAGAATCGGCGAACGCGATTATAGATGCGACGGTGATCAGCTTGTTACGGAGGTGCGGGGAGGCCTTCAAGTGGCGGCGGTGCAACAGCCGGTAAACGGTCTTGGCACTCACTCCCAGCAATGCTGATGTCTGCTTTACCGTCATAAAGAGAGGGTTAGCTTGGCATTCTTCGAGATTGGTCGTCATAGCGCTTTCAGTTGCCGGGCCTCTGGCTGCCGTCCACGGGAGACGGCGAGGCGCCGGGTTCAATATTCCTATCGGAATCGCCCTCGGGTTTCGTACAAAAATCTTTCGAAACTTGGGGGGACCGTGGAATGGGGTCCGAGGCCGTTGTCGCTCACGGAAATTGACCCATCTCTGCTCACCAAAACGGACCCACCTGAGAGAGCGATTCTTTTCCCAGGAGTGTGATGACGGGTGTGGAAGTGGTGCCCGGGGCA
>CAITMP010000367.1 GCA_903893525.1 uncultured Acidobacteriia bacterium
CGCGCCGGGAATCGAGGGCCTTGCAGGTGCCGGGGCTGCGGGCGCCGATGGAGCAGGCTGGGCCGGGCTTGGTGCAGACGCGCTCGGTGTCGGTGCCGGTGCCGTCGGTGTCGGTGCCGTGGGCGTCGGAGCAGTCGGTGTGGGTGCCGTTGGCTGCACGGCTACCGGTTCGGCAGCCACGGGGGCTACGGGGGGAGTCGGGATTACCGCAGGCGCCGACACCCCGGGTGCAACTGGGGCAACGGGTGGCGCGACGGGGCGATTCGCCATCGGCGGCTGTATCGGCGTGCCGCGTCCCATCAATGGTGGCCGCAGGGGCAACGCGCGTGGGCGGTGTTCGTCTTCGTCCCTTGCCACGTCCTTTGCCGGTTGGTCGGCCTTGGCTATTTCGTCCTTGGACTGCGCCAGTGGTGGCGCGATGGGTGTCCGCGCAACTGGCTGCGTGGGCAGCATCGGGGGGCGACTCGCCAGCGGCGGCAAAATCGGCCGCACGGGGGAAGCCAGTGGAGGCGCAATCGGCTTGGGCTTTTCCTCCAGTTTGATGACAGGTGCCTGTGCCACAGGCGGCGCCGGAGCCTCGGCCCGACTGTTGCCGCCACCGTCGCCATGATCGTCGGACGAATCATTTCCCGAATATGGTCCGGAATCAGAGCTGTCCGAGCTCGACATCGACAGCCGGGAGGGGCCCACGACCGGTGCCATATAGTCTTCTCCCGCATAGTAGCGGCGCAGACGCTCCGCCCCGATCTCGTCGATCGAGCTGGAGTGCGTCACTTTCTCGGCGATCCCGAGTTCGTGCAGCTTGTCGATGACCTCCCGCGACTTTACTTCCAGTTGCCGCGCCAAGTCATTGATTCGGATCTTGCTAATGTTCAAGAGGTTGTTTCCCTACCCACTCCCCGGCTCCGCTGGGCGGCACCGGGGCAGTAATCGACATTTGCCACTACATCATTTGCTACTGCATCGGTGGACTTGCCCGAGGCAATTCCACCCAAAACTACGTCAAGCCTATTCAGCCGATTCCACCATGGTATCAGAGGTCTCGGGCATTGCTTCCGACTGTGCTTCAACCGCTTCGGCCACATCCGCCGGCTCATCGTTTGCTGAATCCACTTCCACGCCCGCTTCCGATCCATCCTCGGGCTCGGTCGGCGCATAATCCTGGCCATAGTAGCCGTTGATTGCCTGCTGGATCTTTCCAACGGCATAGCCGTCGATCCCCGGAACCGACTCCAAGTCCTCCGGAGTCATCCCGCCCAGTTTCTCAATCGAGCCGATCCCGGCCTTCACAAGCGCATCCACGGTGCTGTCCGCCAATCCGAATTCGATCAGCGTAGCGATCGGAGCGCCCATCGAGAAGGTGGTCAACGCGTTCTGCGCTTCCTGCCGCTTCTCTTCCTCGCTCTTGATGTCAATCTTCCAGCCCAGCAATTTGGCAGCCAACCGCACGTTCTGTCCGCGCTTGCCGATTGCGAGGGACAACTGGGAGTCGTCGACAATCACTTCCATGTGACGGTCGACCGCATCCAGCACGTTCACCTTGGAAATCTTCGCCGGACTGAGTGCATGCGTGGCAAAAACTACCGGATCATCGGAGAATTCGATGATGTCGATCTTCTCGCCGCGCAGCTCGCGGATGATCGACTGGACTCGCATGCCCTTCATGCCGACGCAGGCACCCACGCTGTCCACATCGCGGTCGCGGCTGGACACGGCGATCTTTGTGCGCTCGCCGGCTTCGCGCGCGCATCCCCGGATCACAACCGTCCCGTCGTAGATTTCGGGGACTTCCTGCTCAAAAAGACGCTTGACCAATTCCGCATCGGCGCGCGAAACCACCACGCCCGGGCCCTTGGCCGACTTGTCGACCACGCGCAAGACGCAGCGCACACGGTCGCCTACGCTGTAGTTTTCGAGCCTGGACTGCTCACGCTTGGGGAGGCGGGCTTCGGTCTTGCCCAGGTCCACCACCAAGTCCAAACCTTCCACGCGCTTGATCGTGGTATTCACCAATTCGCCCATGCGGTCCGCGTATTCGCGGTAGATCGTGTCCCGTTCGGCTTCGCGGACCTTCTGGAAGATCACCTGCTTGGCCGTCTGGGCCGAAATCCGGCCGAGGGCGTCGGTCGGACGCTGGATGCGGACCTCGCCGCCGATTTCCACCTTGGGGTCGATCCGCCGAGCTTCGGCCAGCGTGATCTCGATTCCCGCGTCGGCAACGGTCTCAACCACGGTCTTGACGGAGAAAAGCTTGATCCCGCCTGTGCGCTCAAAGACGGCATCGTAGTTCTCGGTCGTCCGGAAGTGCTTCCGGGCGGCGATCAACATGGCGTCCTTCACAGCGTCCAGGACGATCTGCGGGTCGATGCCCTTCTCCTTGCTGAGAATTTCAATTGACTGATAGATGCTGTCCACTTGATTAAGCCTCGAAATAGGTATGAGAGATGGAGGTGCCGAACACTACCACTCGAACTTCAGATTGGCGCGGCTGACCTGTTCCAAAGGAATGGTCACCAGTGCGCCGTCCGCAAGCTGGAGCGTAGCGGAGCCCTGCTCAGGTGCTGGGGCGTCCTGCACGTCGGAGATGATTCCGTCGAGGACCTTGAGGCCCTTTGGGTCGTCGGCCAAGGGTGTCTTCAGAACCACTTGTGCCTTTTTGCCCCGGAACCTGTCCCAATCGCGCGGATTGCGCAACGGGCGCTCGATGCCGGGCGAACTGACTTCCAGTTGGTAGGCCCCCGGGATGGGATCGGCGGCGTCCAGCAATTCGCTGACGCTTCTCGAAACATGTTCGCAATCCCCGTGGGTCACGCCTTCCGGCTTGTCGATCATGATCCGAAGAAGTTGGTTTTTACCGGATCCTTTCAGTTCCAGTTCGAATAGTTCGAGACCGGCCGCATCGGTCACACTTCTGGTGATGTTTTCGATGGCCGCCAGTATGTCGCCGCGTTTCATGTTTCGTTGTGCCGGGCCGTTTGCCGTCGCAGTTCCTGAACTGCAATAAAAAAGTGGGCTTTCGCCCACCCGCATGGCTCGACCTCAATGATCAGTATAACAGAATTTCGCCGCCGCGAATCAAACGTCCAATCCGACAGAGCGCATCAAGTCCAGCGCGTTGCTGCGGGTCACTACGCCCTGCCGCATTTTGTAGTCGAAGACCAGCCGCCCGGATTCCAAACGGTCCTCGAAATGCCGGTTGGCGGCCTGCGTCCCCAGTTCATTGGCCACGCGGGCCAGTGACAGGTCGTGGGTTGTGGTGATGCCGATCGCGCCGCGGGCCAGAAGCGCCCGCACCAGACCCTCCGCTCCGATGGCCCGGTCGTGGGAATTGGTTCCCGCCAATAGTTCGTCCAGAAGGTACAGCGACGGGGTAGGGAGGTCCAAGATCTGCTTCAAACGTAGAATTTCGGCCATGAAACGGGAGTGGCCCTCCTCCAGCGAGTCCGTGGAGCGGATGGATGCGCCGAGTGCCAGGACTGACAGGCGCAACCGTTTGGCACGCACCGGCGCTCCCGCCAGCGCGAGTACCGTATTCATGCCTGTGGCACGCAGAAGGGTGCTTTTCCCCGACATGTTCGAGCCGCTGACCACCAGCAAACGCAGGGGCGCTTCGAGGTGCACGCTGTTGCGGACGCAGCGTTCGTCGGGCAGGAGCGCATGTCCCAACTCCTCACCGTCGAACACCGAGCCTTCGACTAGTTCCGGGAACGGATCCGCGGGGTTTTCCCATGCATATCCGGCCAGGGAAGACAATGCCTCCAGTTCCGACACCGCATCCAACCACTTCGCGACCAGTTTGCCATTTTCGGCCCGCCATTGTTCCAGCGCGAGGCCGATCTGAGTCCCCCAGAGCACAACTGGTCCCAGAACGCGAATGATCACGTTGTCACGGGAATCCAGCAATTCCATCCACCGCCGCAGCCGCGCGATTCGGCGCGATGCCGGGTGCCCATTTGTGCGCAGGCCGTCATGGACCCGGGCCAGCAAGGGCGATTGGAACGTTTGCGCCTCCAACACCCGCAGCACCGCAGCCAGAAGGTCAAGATCTCGGGCCGGTTCATGAACTGAATACAGTACACCTAGAATCTTCGGTCGGAGCCATAGTGCGAACCCGCCAACGGCGAAACCGGTGAGCATCATGGCAATGCGCGCATTCAGGTCGAGGAACCCGGTGCTGGCCAACCATCCTAGGACGGAGCCTGAGACGAGGGACATCGCCAACCCAGCCGGTCGCACCCACCCAGTCACCGGCGCCCCGGATTCCCCGGCCCAGCGGACCAGTCGCTCCGGGTCGGTCCCGGCGCCGAAGTCGTCCGCAACCACGGCGAGCTCCTCGCGCAGGTCGATCATTCCGCGAAGTTCGTCGATTGCGGCGTGGCGTTCCAGAATCACTTCGGCGGTTGCGGCACCAGAAAGCCAGGATGCCAGCCGGGCCTCGCCGCCACGCGTTCTGGCCGTCGACAGGAGTTCGAACAAGCTGCCGCGTCCAAAAATATCCAAATCGCCGGTATAGGGATGTTTGGGGTCCGCGAATCGATCGCCCGGGGAGCCCTGTCCACGCCACTTGTGGTCGAGGCGCGCAATGCCGCGTTCATGGAACCGGATTGCCCGGCGGAAACGCTCCGTCTTGCCTGTCATCCGGGATTGCCATGCAACGAGGGCGGTGAATGCCGCGATTGGAACAAACAAACCCACCAAGGGAAAATGGCCTTGGATGGTCTGCCAGACGGCCCACCCCAACGCTCCCATCACTGCCAAGCGCAGCCATGCGAGTCGCCCCGCAGCCTGTTCGGCTTTCTGGAGATCCTGGCGACGCCCGGCCAGCCGTTCGAGATAGATGGCGAGGGGGGAGTCCGGGGGCATCAACTTTGAGGGTACCGCCCGAGCCTACGCGAGTTTTTTGCGTGCGAACGGACGTGCAAATGCCGCTGGAGGATTGTGCCCATTCACGGTCGAGGCCTTGCGGTACATTTCCTTCGCTTTGACGGTGTCGCCCAGTTTCTCATAGGCCATTCCGAGCAGGCATTGGTAGAAGGCGTTGTTCGGGTCCGTCTTCTCCAAGTCGGCCACAGCCTTGGCCGTATCGCCCAAATAGAGCGCCGCGTAACCGGTCAGGTAAGGGAGGAACGCTTCCTGAGCTTGCTTGGAGGTGGTCATCGCTTCGAGTGCGGTCTTGGCGACGGCGACCTGTTTTTCAGCCTCGACCCGGTTGCCCCGCCGGGCGGCGATGCGACCCTCGGCGTGCGCCAACCGGAATGCCCATACCGCTTTGCGGTCGGCCGATATTCCTGGCTCCTTCAATCCCAAGTCCGTGCCCCTGCGGTACCACTTCTGGGCGGTATCCAAGTCACCGGAATCGATGCAGACGCGCGCGGCTTCAGTGGCCATTTCACCCTGCTGGTAGAAGGCGTTGCCGGGCTCCGCCGCCTCGCGGGTCGCCCAGTAGGCCATCACCAGTTGTTCGTATTCCACCGTCTTGGCGCAGTTGGAGTCGAACGCCCAAGACATCGCCATCGAGCGCTGGGCGCTGGCCTTGGCCTGGGGTGTTGCGGCTGCGTCGATCTCCTTTTGGATCAGAATACGTGCTTCGGCGGTCTTGCCCTCCAAATCCAATTGGATAGCTTGGCGCATGCCCTCCGACCCTCCGCGCCCTTGGGCATGGAGGGACAGCGCGGCTGCCGAGGACAGGATCAGCAAGTAGGAGAGTTTCATGTTTGTTTAGAATTCGACTTCGGCGAGGTTGACCGAGAACTTATCGGTCCGGAAGATGCCGTCCGAAACGCGGGCTATGGAATCGCGGGTGTGGATTTGGCCTGTGCGGGAGGCGGGATCGATGACCCAGACCCATTCGACCCCGAACTCCAAGTACTCGTAGACCTTCTCCAATGTCTCCGTCATGGTGTCCTCCGGCGACAGGATCTCCACGCAGAGGTAAGGCGGCGCGGTGACGATTCGACGCCCGAATGATCCGCTGGGTTTTTCGACCAAGCAGACATCTGGAACGCGGAAGCGGGCCGGACGCGTTTGAACACGTTGTTCGGGAACGGCGTATAGCCGATTGCTGTCTTCCAGCGGCCAGAATTGTCGAATCAAGAAGCCCTGTACGCGGGCATGTTCCCAAGTAGGCATCGGACGCTGGACAATCCTCCCCTCAACAAACTCGGCATCATGCTCAAAGCTCGTGTGAAGATACTGTTCGGCGGTGATACTTGCGGCGACGACCATGATCCTACCCCATTCTAGCGCCAAAATGCGGATGCGGAATGGCCATTCCGCATCCGCCCCAAGGGAGGACCTACTTGCCGTGGATGCCGGCGGGAACTTCGAATAGCGACGGGTCCTGGGCACCCTGGAGCACGTTGCTCAGCTCGTAGTACGTTTCCCCGAACCGGGGATCCTTGTTGCTGCTTTTCACCAGCATTTGCAAGTCCTCCGAATACCAGCGTTCGGAGACCACCTTGATCTCCCGGTCGTTCCCAATTTGGCCCACCGGTATCGTCAGCGTGGTCCGTGTCCCCTTGGCCGCGATGCCGTTGATCAACTGTACGCCCAAGTCCTCCGTAGCGCCAGCCTCGGCTGCAACCTTCGCGGTGGACCAGCCCGTCGCCGGACTGCCCGAAAAGACAGCGGTAGCCGGGCCGTCACCCAGGAGGGCCGTCGCACGGGACTCCGCCTCGGCCTTCAGCTTGCCCACATCGACACCGGATAGCGTCGAGGTTCCCGTGGATGAGGAGCTGGTCGTGATGGAAACAGTCCCCTTGCGGACCATTACCTTTTGACCCGTCATCTCGCTCCCCCGCAGCTCGGCAAAGCCCTTCGTGGGATCGGAAATGGACACGCCGCCTCCATCCGGACGCTCGACGCGAGTCCGTCCCTCTCCATCGCGGAAGTACTTGTTTGTGTCGGTCTTTTCGATCCTGGTGCCATCGGCGAGAACCTGCAGTGTTCGACGGGTCTCAGTGGCAGCAAGCGGCTTCCCTGTCACCGGCTTTCCGGCCCCATTCGCCACTGAGAACATCAGTGTCTGGGGGGTCTTGTCGTTCGAGACGAAGTACTGGAATGCCGCGCTCTTCTCACCCAATATGCCCGGCGTCTGTGCCTGAAGGCTTGCGCCCGCAGCAAATGCGGTTGCCAGAATCATTTGTGTCTTCTTCATTGAAATCTCCTGTTTGGACTGGAATCGGAAATCGAGAGAATTCGGACGGCGCGCGCCCGGCCATCGGACCCCACCACCACATCGGCGAGCGCGCTCCCGCTAGGGTCGGAATATTGCATCTTGAAGCCGGCGGCGATCAACGCTGAAACCGGCACGTCCGTTCGTACGACATCGGCCCGCTCGCCCGGCGCAAACGGCAAGGTAAATGGAACTTCGACAAAGGGCTGCTCCGGCGCATCGGCTTGAACTGCGGAGGGCTGAACTGGACGCGGCTGGGCTCTTCGAGCCCGAACTATTTCTGGAGACAGGCTCGCTGACCGGACCGGACCCTCCACTCGGGCCGACGAGATCTGCACAGGGGTAGGGATTGGCTGATTCCGTGAAACGACTATCGGTTGGGAAGGCCGGGTCACGACCCATCCGAATGCGATTGCGACCGCCAGGGCCCCCGCCCAAGCTGCTCGGGTCCAGAATACCGGCCACAGGGCGGCGCGCGCGGGCATTGGCCTGGCCCGCCCCAGAACGCGCTCGAATTCCGCCTCGAGCGCAGCTTCCACATGCCGATCGATCGCCACCCTGCCGATCTCTACCGAAACCGTCCGGAACGCGCCAGTCAGCCGATTTTGACCCTCACGCCATGCCACGCAACCGGAACATGTCTCGAGGTGCCTCTCCGCGGATCGGCGCATGGAATCCGGCAGCCAAGTGCCGCGGGCGGATTCCGTCATGGCTTTTCTGCAATCCGCACAGTTCATACCGGACATTCCACGCTCTCCTTCTCCGCCGTTTTCCCGGCCATCTGCTCGCCCCGCAGTTTCCGCATCAATAGACCCCGCGCCCGGTGCAGCCGGGACCGAACCGTTCCCACCGCGCAGCCTATCGCGACCGCTGCGCCTTCATAGCTATTTTCCTGCAAGTCGCACAAAACCACCGCTTCACGGTACCGCTCGGGAAGAGCTGCAATCGCGGCACGAAGCCGCACCGAATCGGACTCATCCTCTTCAGGACCGTTCCGATGGCCGCAACTGGGTTCCGGGACACCATCCAGTGGCACCCACCGCCGATCCGCGTGCCACCTGCGCTGCAACAACTTTCGCGCGACCCCCACCAGGAATGCTCCAAGCTCGCCGCGCGCGGGATCGAATGCACCCGCGTTGTGGATCAGCCAGACGAAAACATCCTGCGTGATCTCCGTCGCCGCGTCCCGATCCGACGTCATGTGCAGGGCAAACCGGAATACCGCTGGATGCTGGTTTCGGTAGACCAAGGTGAAGGCATCCCGGTCGCCGGACCGGAATCTCTCCATCAGTTCTGCTTC
>CAITMP010000368.1 GCA_903893525.1 uncultured Acidobacteriia bacterium
CATCCCCGAGGACAACCAACATGCGATGTGCCGCATGTGACTCCTCAAGGTGTTTTGTGACGTGCTTCAAGGCCTGAGCCATATCAGTTCCACCTGAAGCGGCGTCCACTAATCCTCCAATGCGTCCTTTTTTTTCTTCGAGTGAATCTTCCGGCTCGATCAGCGCGTCACAGGTGTTGTTAAATGCGAAAAGACTCAGAGGCAGGTCCGCCCGCCTGCTTGCCTCTGCAAGAAGCACGGCACCCGCGGTGGCGGCTTCGATCCGCTCGCCGGCCATGCTCCCAGAGCGATCGATTAAAACCACAACGTGCGGTTTCGGTCGAAGCAGCGAAGATTTTTTATCCCAGATCTCACCGGCACGCCGCGGATCCGCCTCGGCCTGCGGAATCGACTTCAACTTCAGCCTCGTCCCAGACTGCCGAGGCCCGATCCAATTCCGACTCCGTTCTGGAGGAAAAGCTTCCTCGATCGCATCGATCAATGCCTCGATGACGTCGGCTTGCTCTTCGACAAGCAAATCGTAGGCGGACACATTCTCAACCCAGGGTGGTGCTTTCTTGGCGGAACGGCTTTTGCCAAAGATTTCATCAAAAACTTGCTGTGGAATAGTGTGGAACTGCCGTCCTGGATGGTGGTCTTCCGTGTGGAGAGCACCAGACCATTGGACGAACATCTCAATTTTGGACGACATGGGGGAACGTCCCTCGGGAGGGACAAGCTTGCGAAATACCGGCAGCAGGTTCTCTTCGATATTTTTCCAAGCGTCGGCCTGAGCAAGCCTGACGCTCTTCTCGAATTCGTCCGGAGGGCTGTTACGGTCGCCAAGCACGTACAACTGCCGAACCTCGGACCGGTCATAACGCTCTTGGACCTCGTCGGACGGCAACGATTCGGGATGCGTCTGGGCGTGTTGTTGGAAACTGGGCCAGACCTGCTCTAAAAGAGGCACGCAACGGTCTGGAATGCTGATGTTGCCCTGGCCATGCCACCACCGCGCCATCAGCGAGGCGATAAGCTCATGCAGGGGAGGAAGGTTGGATCTACGATCAAGCATTTCCTGCATCTCCGGCACCGTATTGCGGAGAAACTTCCCGTTGTATTCCTCGATCCAAGGGCGGGACCCTGGAAAACGTTGCAGCAACCAATTTTCGATTCGAGTGTCTTCGAGCGCATTCAGGGCGAAGAAGATCCGGCGACTAAACGCTGAGGTGGCGTGCCGGTGGGTGCGGGTCAGGACGGCGTGAGCCAACTCATGCAAAACTAAACCTCTCAAAAAATTTCGGGATTCAGCGTGAAGGCGTGCCTCATCCATCGAGATCACGCGTCGAACGTGGTTGAAACTGAAACCGCTGCCCCCCCGCCCCGCCACGACTTCGAGGTCAGGCATCCGAGAGACCAGACGCGCGAGTTTCTGCAGCTCATCCAGGATTTCTTCAGTTTCGCTCATTGGATTCAAAGGGAGTTAATTTCCAACTGGGAGGCCAGCAGCCTCGGCAGCACCGATGGCGGCCTTGCGTTCCGCTGGGTCGGCGATGCGGTTCCAGTACAGATCCCGCAAGCTGATCTGTAGTGCGCGGGGCACACCGGCGGCGGTGCGGTGACTCCATAGATCGATCAATGCATTAAGGCTGCGACGGGTGAAAGTCGTTGCTTCGCGCCGACGGCCGTTAGCAGTTCCGTGAGCCAGTGATGCCTGGCATGAGGCCAGCGCCTTGATGAGGCTCTCGATGTTCGGGACATTCCGCAACCCGCCTGCGATAGGGTGAAAAACTGGTTCTCCCTGATAAAGGCAACCGTCCATGACCACTTCAGGGTGGACTCCAAAAATCAGGAAATTCAGTTGCGCGAGGTATTCCGCCTCGCCTGGCGCATGGGCTTGGTGCCAATTTATGAATCGGTCGCGGAATGCAGGGGACAGTTTCGAACGTCCAGCGTATTCCGATGGATTCATGGCCGCGAAAATGCGAAAACCAGGATGAATGGGCACATCACCAACTGATCCAAACGTTGTTCCGTCACCTTCCGATAGATGCAGGGTAGGCGGGAGTTCTAGGACCGGATTGAGCCGCTCCAGAATCTGCGGTTCGCCCAAGTTCAGTTCGTCCAGAAGCACCCAGGCGCCTTGGCGCAGCGCCGTTGGGATGACTCCAGGCTGAAACCGCCAACGCGGGCTTTGGAGTCCCTCCGCGGCCGCGACCAATGAGGCCTCCGCCCAGTCGAGTCCGCGATGTTCGGCCAAGGCCGTCTGGACCAGGTCGCGGGTCGCTGGTTTAAGAAAGCGCTCGATACGATTGAGCCCTGCCAGATCCCAATCGGTGTCCTGTCTGGAGTTCGGTACCCATCGACCGATCAGCTCCGTCGTGTCGCTTTGTCCATTGAGGTTGAGCCGGATCACGGGTCGACCCAGATGGTGCGCGAGCCAAAGAACAACGGTGGTTTTGGAGGCGGCTGTGACTCCTTCCAACGCTGTAGGAAAACCATGCGCGACACCGAGTGCTACGGCACGTACGGCGCGGAGAAATGGGCGGTCGAGAGAAATACCCACGAACCGTTCCGCTTCCGGGATTTGCCCACCGGAGACCGGCTCGTTGGGTAGGGTCACATCGATTCCGAGGATACGAAGACGGTTCTGGTCGAATCGC
>CAITMP010000369.1 GCA_903893525.1 uncultured Acidobacteriia bacterium
GATTCTGGACGCGGCCTGTTCGCGCATTTTGAGGGAGATGCCGGCGGCCTCCATGCCGAGGATGCGGGTGCGCCGCCAGATGGAGAGGACCATGGTGTCGACCAGGTTGCGCTCGTGCTGGTCGGCGGGCTCCCAGGTTTCGTAGAGTTCGCCGAAAAGGAGCTGGAGCTGGAATCGGTCATCGGGTATCTGAATGCGCAGACGGCGGTCATGGGACTGCGCGGGGCATGTGCGCTGAGCCTTCCGTTCAAGACCTTGGACGGTCGCAGCGTAATGGTTTTCGTGGAACCAAGTATTGGTAACGCCATGGAACTGGTCCATGATTGCGGAAAGACCATCAGCTTCCTGGAGGGCTCCGGGCTCTTGGTGTCGGAACAGAAGCTGGCCGTGCTGTCGGACATGGCAAGACGGCTCGGCGCGTCGCTGGACGACGGCGTATTCAAGATTCTGTCGCCGAGCCACAAGGTGCAGGAGGCGGTAATGTCCATCGCCCAGTGCTGCTGTCTCGCGATGTACGAGTTGCTGAGGCACAAGCCGTCATTTGACGAGGAACAGGTTGGGAGTCGGGTGGGTCGGATCGTGGAAGAGTGGGGCGCGAACGCCGGGGTCGAAGTGCGGCGGAATGTGAAGATGACCGGTTCAGCGCGGCAGTATTCGATCGACTTCGTGGCCGAAACGGTTCGACCGATTGCGGTGACAGTGTTGATTCCATCGTACGGCGCGGCGGTTAGCGCCGACCGGTATGCGTTGCAATCGCTGGACCTGCAGCGGGACAGCAAGTATTCGAAGATGCGCAAATTGGCGGTGATTTCGAGTCCGGGCAAATGGAAGACCCGCACGTTGGCTGTAGTGCGGAAGTTTGCGAACGAGATCGCGGAGGACGAGGAGGCGGAACCCCTGTTTCCCAGGGTGGGCATTGCGCAGGTGCTAACGGCGTTGAAGGTGGCGTAGGCGGGAGCGGCGGGTACTGTTGAACGCGACGGGATCGACCATCAGGTGACTTGCGATTTGGGCCGTCCCTTGCCATTCTAATGGTATGACGCTGAGAATTGACAGTGCCGGTCGGATCGCGGTTCCGAAGACCCGTCGGGACCGTTTGGGACTGCGTGCCGGGATGGATCTGGAGATCGGCGAAACGAGCGAGGGTCTGACTCTAACGTTTCGATCCGCCGAGCGGGTGATTGCGCCATTGCCCGGTGGCACTCGAAGTGAAAAGGGGGACGATCCATCCATGGTTCTGGATGGAGGCTTCTGGGTACATCGGGGCAAGGCCCCTGATGGATTCGATTGGAATGCGTTGACGGAGGGTGTGCGGGATCAGCGGCACAGGGAGGTCGGGGCTTCCCCAGACAATCTCCATCCGGGGGGCGGCCGGAAGGCTTCGCCTTCCAGCCAGTCCGCCAAGCGCTGCATTAAATAGCTGCAATCCTCGGGCGGCGCGCCACGGTAGCGGGCAACGCCGACCTCGTAGGTTCGGATCTTGCCGGGGCGGACTTCTGGATCGACGGCCAAGCCTTGGAGGGAGGGAGCGCGAGGGAATAGACCTTTTGAAGGTCTTGCTGACGCACCACACGTTGCGGAACCAAGGCAAGCGGGATGTGGGAATGGATGCGGAAGCGCATCCGAAACTGAAGCCGTTGACGGAATCAGGTGGCGGGTCGGTTCAGGAGAAGGAAAAGGCGCTGCTGGCGGAGATCATTGGCCGGGTGAACGGGCTGTTCGAGGGGGAACTGACGGACGACGACCGGTTGGTGTATGTGAACCATGTGATCAAGGGGAAACTATTGGAGTCGTTGGTGCTGGCTCAGCAAGCGGTGAATAACACGAAGGAGCAGTTTGCGAATTCGCCGGACCTATCGAACGAGCTGCTGAACGCGATCATGGATGCACTGGCTGCACATGGCACTATGAGCAGGCAGGCGTTGGAATCGGACAGGGTGCGGACTGGATTGCGGGAGATATTGCTGGGGCCGGGGCAGTTGTGGGAAGCGTTGCGGGAGCGGGCTGCGGCGTAGAAAAGGTTGGACCCCGCAGGTTGCGGGAGAGGCGGAGCGCCTGTGGGGCATGGCGCTCCGCTGGGGGACTTGGGGATCAGTTGATGGGGCCGCGGACGCACAGGGCTCGGTAGTACTGGGAGGTTTCGACGGGGACGGACAGGTCCGCTGCCGTTGGGAAACTGTAGGCACCCGCAGTGTTGGGGATAGCTCCCTTGAAGCCGCTCCATGCGATGCCAGTGGACTTGACGCCGCCTTTCGGGGCCTTTTCGAAGCGCAGGCCGCTGAGTTCCTGGACACGGGGCAGACGCCAGTCGCTAAAGTTTCCCGTGGTCAGGTTCTTGCAATAGGTGTTGGCCTGGGCCCAGTTGACGTCCTGTCCGTTGTCGCGTGCGGCCCACATAAGCTTGGTGGTGAAATCCAGCCAATAGCCCCGGCTGGCGGTTACGGCAGCCCCGGCAGCCGCGACATCGGTCGGGGAAGGAGGCTTGGGGGCATTGGCGGGGGCGGCGGAGGTTGTGGGGGCGGGCGCCTTGGGCAGGTTGATGGTGAGGATTTGGGTCTTGGCTTCATTCAGATTGACCACCTGCTCCCAGCGCTTGCCGCCGGCGACGGGCACGGCCTCGACAAGATGCTCGCCCAATTGGAGCACGATCCGCATACGGTCATCGGGGCGAAGCGTTCCCTTCGCTTCGCCATCCACTGTCAGTTTGCATTCGGCGTCCGCCCGTACAACCAAGGTTGCGGTGGGGGCGTTCTGGGCGTTCACAAGTCCGGCGGCGAGGAACAGGGCAAGGGCAGCCCAGGATGGGCGCAGGATCACATTTCGCATACTCTTTTACTTTGCCATATTTGGTCTCATCCAAAGCTATTCCGGCAGGAGCTTGAGGAACCGCGGACGACTTGGCCGCGAACCGGTTCCTCCCTCACTTGGAGCCGTGCCACGCGCGGCCCGTCCGCTTCCGAGTTCAACACGGCGTAGCCGCACTCTACCGTTGCCGGTGCGTATCAGCATTTGGCGCGACGGCTCGGCGCCAATAGGAAATCTAGCCAGAAAGCGGGTCATTGCTGCTGCTTGGGTGGCAGCGCAAATAGAGAACGTCCCTAATTCCCGGCCCGGCCGCCCCGGCCCGGACCCACAACAAGATTGTCGATGTGCTTGCCCATGTCGCGGGCCACGCCCACAATCAGAAACTCCAGCGGCTCCGCACCCGTGTTCTCAAACGAATGGACATCGCTCAACTGGATCGGCACCGCGTCGCCTTCCCGAATCGGAGCGGTCTCTCCGCTTCCTGGGCTTGGCCCCCCGCGCCCCGCGCCCATGGTGACGGTGCCGGCCCCCTTCATCACGTAGTAGAATTCCGCAACCTCGCGGTGCATGTGCGGACCGACCGACGCCCCCGGTGCCAGCACCAAATGGTCCGCATACGCCCAACTCGACTGGAAAACCGACGGCTCCAACGCGCGTCGGTACTGGGCGGTTCCCTTGCCCCCGTTCATCCCCTCGACAGGCCGAAGCAAATTCCGGTCCAACCGCATCGTTATGAACTGGGGAATCGGATCCAGCGCCGCACCCACCTTCGGATCGTCCAGATTGAACGCGTCGTACTGGTCCTTGAACATCGACACGTTGATGTTGAGCCACTGGAGGGGCTTGTCGGTGGGGTTGTAGATGGCGTGCGAGTGCCCCAGCCGACAGGGCGCGCCGACCGGCCCCTTCAACAGCGAGGTATGCCCGTCGATGGTGAACTGGGCCTCGCCGTCGAGGATCACGAACATCTCCTCGCACTGGTTGTGGAAGTGGGCCCCGATCCCGCTCTTGGGCAGGATCACGCCCCGGTGCAGGAACTGCAGGTTGGGCTCCACCGCGTGGGCGTCGAACAAGGCGGTGAAATCCATCGACCCCGCCCCTCCATGCACCGCCGGGCTGTGCCGGAATTTTGCCGGATCGGTGTGCGCGATCCGACCGGCCAGCGCCTCGCGGGCCGCCAGCGGCACCCCGACGCATGCCAGCGCCAATAATCCCGAGCCCACCAGCAAACGCTTCTGAAAACCGGTCATTCTCCACTCCTCCGCGCCCATCATGCTATCACCGCGGGAGCACAAGGCCTCGGCGGGTTACTTGGAATCGAACAGTAGGGTCGAATAGTCCTTCGACGCCAACGTGTTCTCAACCGCAGGCCACACCTTCTGGTGCACATCGGACTTGATCCACTTCTGGCGCAGTTCCTCGCTCTGGTAGGTCAGTTGGAAGCGGTAGTTCACATTGGGCGGGGCCGATCCGCTGTAGACCTTGCGCAGCTTCAGGATCTTCACGTCGATGAAGCCCTCGAACTTCGCCGCTGCGGGTTGGAAGATGGTGTGGAAGTTCTTGAGCATCTCCTGCTCCCGCGCGGGGCTGACGGAAAGGTCGCAGTAAAGAACGATGGGGCTGTTTGCCGGTGCCTGGGCGTTCAGCCGCTTCGTCGGTGCCAGTGCGGCCAGCATCGCGGCCAAGTAGGAGCGTCGTTGCATGGACAGATTCATGGCCCTATCTTATTCGATGCGTTATGCGATCCATGGGTCGTGTGCGATCCCGTCGCCGCCCCGACTTGGACTTTTGGCGGGGGGAATACTGCACAACTGCCTCTGCGAGGATATGGTGGCTTGGTGGGGAAGCTCCGATGCCATGACGAACAGATGGCGCATTGTCGCGGTTCTGGTGGCATTGCTGGCTTGCGCGGCAGGCCTGGGCAAGGAAGCCAAGAAGAAGGCCCCTGAAGCGGACGAACTGCGCCGTGCCATTGGAGGGCTGGGGTAGCGCTCGGAGCTGTGGCAAATGCGGGATGCATCGGTGCCGAACAGGGAGCCGCCGGAAAACGACCACACCTCCACCCTTGGCAGTGGATACCCGGCTGGAGTCTGATACACCTGTTTGGGCTTGCGTTGGAGTACCGACGGAGGATAGTGAATCACCCAAGCCATCTGCTGGGATTGGTCGGTTGATCGTTGCAACTTCTCGATGGTCGCTACGTCCTGGGACCTCAATGGGACCTCAATTCGGTGGCGCCCGCCTGATGTCGACACTGTGGCGGCCTGGGAGGGACCCACCAGCGCAAGCGCGCCCGACATCTGGTTCATCCAAACTTAGACCCTATCGAAGACCCGTTCACAGATCGTGAAAATATTTTTAATCATATGATTCAAAAGCACTTAAACCAGAAACAACGACCCGTCCCAAACCGTTTTTGCCCCGTGCCGCGCTACCTTGGGGTCACGAAGAACGGCGCGGCCACCCTGGGCGGGGTGGGCGGGCCGAACTTCCCATAGCTCGTCCGCTTCTCCTGGCGGATTTGAGCGGCTCCCCCCGGTGCACCTCGGTGCGTACGGCAGGCTGGTTACCTGCCGTCCGGTCCTTCTTTGGCGGGAAGGATCGTCATTCCAGCCGGGGGGAGCTTTCCCCATTTCCCCGCCCTACGGGTTGTACCTCAGAATCAAGTCCCGCACCTTCAAGTACCACTCCGCGCCGAACTGCGGGTAGACAAACGGCGTCCACGACATCCAATTGAGTTCCGGCGAACGGAACTTCAGACTGTCGGCCAATGCCATGTCCTCGGCCGCATTCCGCTGGATCAAATCACCCAAACGCAGGACTCCGAAAGGCAATCGCGGCGGAAGACCATTCTGGTGGAGCAGGAGTTGCAGGCGGGCCGTCTCGCTGGCTGGCGATTCGACCGGTGCCAGCATGGACCCCCTTGGCAGCGTGGCAGTATCGGGCACCAAGGGGGCGACGACGCGGACTTCCATGGGTGCCACCAGCCAATTCCCGATCTTCAGCAACGCTTCCACGCGCACCCGGCGTTGCGGCGTGCCCGGTGGGACCCAGATGTCGAACACATAGCAGCGTGTCGTCTGCCCGGGCCACATCGACGCCAGTTCCGGCATGGCACCGAACGTCGGCATCGTCTGCTCCGACAACCAGTCGGGGCAATACTCCTGCCCGCAGCGGACGAAATAGGCCCGGTACACCTTGATCCCGAGAGTGTCGGGTGGATTGACGCCGGCGTAAACGAAATAGGTCGTACGGGCGGGGGCCGTCACCACAACCATTACCGTCAGGTGGCCGTTCCGGGCCACGGCGGGCGAAATGATCTCCCGTGGACGCGGCTCACGGTCCTGTTGGACCACTTGGCCGTACGGCGTGAATCGCTGGAACTCCGAATACAGGGCGATATCCTGCCCCAGCGCAGCAGCCGAGCCCAACACAACCAAGGCCGAGATGCGCCGCAGCCTACTTGATGAAGATGTTGTCAGTCTGCGTCGAAGCCCCGTTTGCATCGCTGCATTTCACCGAAACCGTACCCGTCGGACTGTCGGCCGGAATCACAAAACTCCACTGGGCCAAGCCGACCGCCGATGGTGTCCAGCCCGCAAAGGCAACCGGGACCGACTTCGATCCACCCAGAACGCATGTGTGTCCGCCGGAATAGCCAGCCGGTGGACCCGGCGCTCCCACGCCTGTCTGGACATCGTAGGAAAGCTTGCCGAGCCCGGTGCCGTACAACGAAATCACGCTGCCGCGAGCCGCCGCGTTGGTGGAAGTATTCAGGCTGAAGTCTTGGTTTCCTGCAATTGCACCGCCGGAATAGACGAACAGGGCTGGTTGGCTGGCTGTAACGGGCACCGGGACCGCGGCACTTCGGCTGCCCAGATAATCGATTTGGACCAAGGTGGATTTCTTACCCGCAACCTCGAACGGCACCTGGACGTTCAGTTGCTGGTTCCAAGCGAGGAAAACCGGGGCAGGATTGCCATCAAAAGTGACGGTTACCCCGGCAAGTGTGGTGGGCAGCTTGCCGTAGGGATCGAACGCCGTCGGCTGCACGAGGTCCCCAGGACCCAGATTCGGGTTGCCAGGGATTTGGAAAATGGTCACAAGGCCCCCCGGAGTGACGACGCCATCGCCGTTCGCACCCAGAAAACTCCCCGCGCTCACCACGCCTTTCGAAACGAAGGTGGGTGTTGGCGGCACGATCACAAACATACCGGTCGCGACCACCGTATTGCCCTTGGTCAGCACCAACGAGGCCAATGCCGGAGTCTGCCGCGACGGAACGTCGATGGTGGCTCGGACCAACTGCCCCTCTGTAAAGTTCACAGAGGCATCGGCGCGCACGGAGCCGGCGCGCACCGTGGCACCAGCGCCGATCAGCCGGATCGTGGTTCCGGCGTCCACCCCGCCCCCCAGCATGCCGATGTCAAAGGACTGCCCGGACGCAATCACCTTCGGCCCAAGGATCTGAAAAACGCTGGTGATGTCGGACTTGCCGTTCACCGCACCGTACCCAACACGGGGCAGTGTCAACCCGGTGGCCACGGCAGCCACAGTAATATTCGCCACCGTGTTCGCCCCGCCGGTTACAGGAACTGCCGTCGGACTCGCGACCGAACCCAGGAATGTCGGTTGGAAGCTGGTGTTCACCGTTGCCTGTGTATCAGTGTAAAAGGAAACGATATTCCCCTTGCCCACAATCCCGTTCAAGGGTTCGGCGTAGACGAGATAGCTGCCGGACGGCACCCGAAGGGAATAGGAGCCGTCCCCCCCGGTGATGGCGCCCACCATGACTCCCGAGGAGGTATCGACCGCGGTCAGCAACGCGTGCTGAATAGCGCTGCCGTCCGACGCCGCCACCTTGCCGGAAATCGTCCCCGGAGCCGCCCCGGCCACCGGATACACCACTGCGGCAAAGGCAAGCTCGTCGGCACTCAGGAAACGCTGGTTCAAATTTGCGCCGGCCACGTTGTTCACTACGACTGTGGAGCCTTGGAACATGGTGGCACCGACGATCCCGGAATGGTCCGCGCCAAGCGCATGCCCCAGTTCATGGGTCAAAACCACTTGAAGATCGTACCCGGTGGACAGGTCGGTGGAGAACGAAAAGGACGGGTTGAGAATGATGTCGGAATCGGCCAGGTCACCTTTTTGCACTTGGATGCCGCTGGCCAAGGTTCCGCCGCTGGTGTACCAACTGTTGTCGGTGACGGCAATCGCGCCCGGCGACTGGGGGGAGGCATAGCCCAGAAGGCTCAGATCATCTTTACTGGCAATCGTGATGACATTCCTGCCGTCATTGCGGTCATGTTGGAGGTTGGTCGATTGAAAAGGGAGGAAGTGGATGTCCGCCCCGGCTCCATTCCACGTCGCCAGTGCCGCCCGCAAGGCAGCAATGGGGTCGCTGGAATCGGAAATCACCTTGGTGTTGGCGATGCCCACGGAACTGGTGACACCCGCCACGACTTGGGAATTCAGGTAAAACTGAATGCCTTTATTGTCCGGCCTTTGCAGTGGAACGGGGACTCCGGCCTCGGGGAAGTAGAGCCGGATGTAAGCGTCGGCAGACGGGACTGCGATTAGGAGGATCGCGACCAATACCCGCCTCACTTCGAACCCGCCTTTCCCGCCGCGACGCGAATAGCCACCAAGCGGACCGCATCGCGGAGGTTTAGCCCTTCGAGCGCCGCCCTGGCTGCTGTCGCGGCCCGGGCTGTGCGGGTGTCCACCAAGTCCGATTCGCGCAGGGACATTTCGGCATGCAGCTTGGATTCGCCGTCCACCAGATACTTGCCCTGGCCCCATCCGGTAGTCCGCAAGTATCCGTTCGGCATCCGTTGCAGGAAAACCATCAGGTTGTCGCCCACCGAGTACCGCACTGCCCCGGCAATCGTCATGCCCATTCCGTCAGCCATGCCGCCCGGCTCCGCGAACTCCACCATCGGACCGGCGGCCCCCTTGTGGATTCCGGAAGTTCGCAGTTGGTAGTGGGTCCAGATGTACCTGTGCCCCGAATCCCAAGCCGTCCATTCACGGACGATCCGGCCGGAGACCACAAGGTCCGAGTTATCAGTAAGTTCGGCGAACGTGATTCGCGGGACGGATGTGGCGGTGGCCGACGCTGCGGATGCAATGCAAGCCGCCAGCAGGGTCAGCACCCGCTTCTGTGGAATTGACGACACTGAACGGATTATGCCACACCCGAAAATCCGGCGGGTTCAGGGTTTTGTGGAGGGCTCGACGACCGCCGACATGGAGCCTTTGGAGCGCGGTAGACGCCAGTCCCGACCATACGCATGGATTTGATCGCGCCCAAACTCGGCTTGCGGCAGGCCGCAGGTGAAGACGATGGTCCGGCCTGTGGAGTCCACTTCCTGCGCATTGTGCAGAGCCTGCTCAAGCGACAGGATGAAGACCCGCTGGAGCATTTCGATCACATAGTCGTAGGTGTGGTCGTCGTCGTCGAGGAGCACAACATTGTATTGCGGCTCGTGGACGTCCTCATGGGTAAGCTCCTCCACAGGAGCGGTGATCGTCTGGCTCATTCAATAAGGGAACGTCTCCAGTATGGCATCGACTACCGGAAAATGGAGAGGTCCACCGCGTTGCCCATGGCCTCGTAGCCCTTGTCGCCGGGATGCAACTGGTCGCCGCTGTCGTAGGCGGGAAGGATTTGGTTGGGATTGGCCGGGTCGCGAACCACCTTGTCGAAATCGATGACGGCGTCGAATGCCTTCGATGTCCGGATCCATTCGTTGACGGCCTCGCGGATCTTGGCCTTTTCGGGAGTCCAGTAGCCACGCGTCTTGTTGGCCGGGCCTTCGAATGGTGTCAAGGTGGCACCAAATACTTTGATCCCGCGTTCGTGGGCGCGCTCGATCATTTGCCGCAGACCGGCCTCGATATCCTCGGCCGATACAGCCTCGGAAGCGGGGGCGGACGACCCGGCGTGCCCGATATCGTTGATGCCCTCCATGATCACGAGGTATTTGACCCCTGGCTGGGCCAGCACGTCCTGGTCGAAACGGGCCAGTGCGTTGATGCCGAACTGCTGCCGCTTGGATGCCGCGCCTTCGTGCAGGATGCGGTTGCCACCGATTCCCATGTTGATGACGGCCAGTGGAGCCTGTCCCTTGCGGGCGAGGAGGCGGGCCGCAAGGGTGTCCGGCCAGCGGTGGTTGGTGTCGTTGGTGGAGCGCGCACCGTCGGTGATGGAGTCCCCGAAGGTGATAACGGAGGCGGCGCTGGCCGGCGCGAGAACATCCACCCCCGTCAGGAATGCCCAGGAAGTGAATGGGGTGGCACGGTCCAACAACGGCGCGGCAGTGCTGTCACCCGCGGCAATGTACGAGGTCTGCTGGGCCGAATAGTGGACACCCGCGCCAAGCAACTTGCCGGGCAGGTACAGGCTGATCGCGAGATCGGCTGCGGCTGGAACGGCCAGCTTGACAGGATCGCTGAGGACGATACCGCCCGCAGGAATCTCAATGGCCGGGCGACCGGAGAAGGTCAGGACATGGTCCGTACCGGGCTTGACACCGGAACCCGTGGATCGGATGGCAATGTGCGCGGCACCAATCCGGGCGGGAACTGATCCGAAGGTGTTCGAGAGCCGCACCCGGACGCTTTCGCCCCCAATGGTGGTGCGGACGATCTCGCGGATGGTCTGGTTGTCGAATGTGGCCTTGAATTGCGCCTGCATCGGCTCGGGGTCAAGCTGGGGCGAAGGTGCGGCACCCCAGGTACCTACCCAGTGGGTCTGGGCGAAGAGCGAGCCAGCGGCAAGGAAGAGGGATAACAGTTTCATCGGGAATCCTTTATATGGAGGCGAGCAGGAAGCCGCCGTCGATCACCAGCGTTTGGCCCGTCATGTACGAGCCACCTGCGCTAGCCAGCAACAGCGCGGCCTCGGCGATCTCGGAGGGCTGGCCCAGATGCCGGACAGGCTGGCGGTTGACCTGGCTTTCACGGCGCGCATCATCCTTCCAGTAATACTCGCTGAGCTTCGTCTGGATCAAGCCGGGGGCAATTGCGTTGACACGCACCCCCATGGGTCCAAGCTCCACGGCGTAGGACTGGGTCATCATGATCAGCGCCGCCTTGGTCATACTGTAGAGCAATCCGTGGTGCTGGGGGCGGATACCGGAAATCGAGGCAATGTTGATGATGGAACCCGACCGGCGCTCGCACATGCCGGGGGCGATGGCGTTGATCAGGCGGAAGGCGCTTTTCAGATTCACGTCGACCATCTTGTCGAAGGCCCCTTCGTCCATTTCGAGGCACGGACCCTGGGCGACATTGGTGCCCGCGTTGTTCACCAGGATGTCAATCCGGCCGAATTCCGCGATAGTGCCGGTCACCAAATTGCGAATATCCTCGGGCCGCCCGACATGGCACGCGACCGCCTTGCAGCGGGGTCCCAGTTCCCGTGCGACCTGGTCGAGCGAGTCCTGCTTGCGCCCGCAGATCACAACC
>CAITMP010000370.1 GCA_903893525.1 uncultured Acidobacteriia bacterium
AACCCGTTCCTGCCACAACTCTCGGCTGCGATGGCGCCGGCGTCGGAGATTGAGTTGGCGGTGGCCTTTATCAAGACTACTGGCCTGCGCCTGCTGATCGACGACCTGCACGCCGCCCTCGGGCATGACGGGCAGCGCAGCTTGCCGCCCGCACGTCTGCGGGTGTTGACGAGCGATTATCTCGACGTCACCGATCCGGACGCGCTGCGCCTGTTGCTGCTGTTGCAGGAGAAGGGCGCCCAAGTGCGGGTGTTCGAGACCGGCGCGGCTTGAGAACAGGGCTGCCCGACGCGGATTCCCTTCGATGTTTGCGCTCGGCGATCCGAACTTGGCAACTCCCCAGGCCTTGCCCTGAAACCAAGTAACCCGCCACAACCACATGCCTTCTTCGAGAACTGCTTGCGCATTGCTCCACTTGGAGCCGTCGGTGGAGAACATCACCCGAGGGCGGCGTCCGACATACTTTCCTTCGCGATAGACGGAACCGCCAGCGACCATCATCAGCCGGTGGTCCGCCGTTTCCGAAATGTGGGGATCGCGAAGGTCCACTCCCTGCTCATCGATGAGGGCGACGGGACTCCACGCGACTCCATCGGGGGAGCTGATCACGCGGATCTTCCCGTCGTTGTTTGGATTCTTCGCAGTTGCGACATGGCCGGCACCCTCTCGAAAGACGGCAATCCAAGACTTGTTGAAGTGAATCAGATCTCCGAAGGCGCTGTGCGGGGACTGGTCCCAGATCTTGGCGACTGCTACGATCTCAATGCTGGGTGCGGGTGACGCCCAAGACAGCAATGACACCGCCACCAATACCAAGAGAAGTCGCATCTATCAAGGATTGTCCTAGGCCAGAGGAATTGTCAACAAGGGGACAAAGGCTTCGGGGGATTGTCTGGAATTGGAGGGGATAAAGTTTTGGCTCCTCAGGTAGGATTCGAACCTACAACCCTTCGGTTAACAGCCGAATGCTCTGCCATTGAGCTACTGAGGAGCAGTGTCGCGCGTTTCAGCGCGTTTCTCTTAGAATACACCATTACCCCCCTTTCCGCCAAGCTCCCGGCGCAAATTTCCTACTCGACCCCTTTTTCCCGCCCTCCAATGATCCCCAGCGCCCGGGCTACACCGTCATAATCCCCGAACATCCGCTCCGGGCAATTCTCCAGTCCATGCTCCATCCAGCCCGCCGGAGTCCCGCCGAACTCAGCATCCAAGGCCTCCAAAGACGCCCCACGGGAAACCAGCAACGCCGCCAAATCCGCGAAACCCCGCCAGGACGCCCAGTGCAATGCCGTTGCGCCCGCTTGACCCGGCGCGTTCACCGGTAGGCCCGCATCCAACAATCGCCGCACCGCATCCGTGGAATGCGTATCGGCCAGATCGGGAACCAGCCGCTCGTCCCCCGGCCCCCACGTCACCGATTCCAACTCGACAGGCTGCCCCGCCACCAGCCGCTCCAACGGCGACAATTCCGTCAACGCCCCCAGCTCCGCCAGCGCCGCCGCAGCTTTCGAATCCCCACGCAGGACAGCCATCGAGTACGCGGTCCGACCATCTCCAGCCCGGGCATCCAAGTCTGCCCCCCCGCTCGCCAAAATTCGCAAAATCGTGGGACTCCGCTGCCGCCGCACAGCCCAGTGCAACGATGTCTCGCCCTGCTCGTTCCGCTCGTTCGGATCGGCCCCCGCGCCCAGCAGAACATTCACTGCGGCCGCATCCTCGCGGTCCAACACATGCTTCAGCGCGTTCGACCCCTCCACCTTCGCCCCAAACTCCAAAAGCAGGCGGACGCACGTCAAATCCGGGTGCTCCGCCGCATGGTACAGAGATTCCCCATCATTCGGATTCGCCCCCGCCTCCAGCAGCACCCGGGCCAACACTGGATTGTTGCTCCGCCCCGTGGCCGCATAGAGGCAGGAAAGCGGATTGTCCGGGAATCCGTCCGCGATACATGTGCTGTCCGGCGAGGCACCGTGGCGCAAAAGGACCCGCGCGGTCCCAGCGACATCGCCCATTCGGAGCCGCGAGAAGCATACGTATACCAGCGGAGCCACCTGTTCGGGTCCACCCGGCTCAACCGCCAAGGCCGAGTTTGCGGCAACCAATTCCTCCACCGCTCGTACGTCGCCCATCACCAGCGCTGCCCAATAACCTTCGGCTGCTTCGGGAATGGCTTTCAGCATCGCTTTTGCCGCCGCAGGATCCTCAATCGCTGCTTTTACAAATTCATCGGAAATCTCGCTCACCTTGGCTCCTCCACATCCACGACCCGATCCGCCTTCACATCCGCCAACACTTGCCGCCGACCGCTCGGCCACAGAATCACCAC
>CAITMP010000371.1 GCA_903893525.1 uncultured Acidobacteriia bacterium
CGCCTCGACCACGTGATTTCCCCCTCGGACCGCATGTTCTTCCGGTTCGCCATCGCGCCGCTGACCTCCGTGCGGTTCTCCGGCTACCCCTTGAACTCGCCCCTGACCAGCATTCCTTCCGACAATTCGTGGGCCCAGAACTACTCCGTCACCGAAAACCACGTCATCACGCCCACAATGGTGAATGAGTTCAAGGCCATGTACAGCCGGAACAAGCAGACCCGTACCGAGGCCCCATCGTCACTCGCCGAGGACTATGCCGCCAAGTTCGGCCTCACTCCGGCCTTTGCGGGCAAGGGGTTCCCGGCGATTTCTTTCTCGGGTTACAACCTGGGAGCCGGCACCACCACCCTGAACGGCCAAACCGACGTCAACTTTGAGGCCGAGGATTCCGTAACCTGGACCAAGGGCCGCCACACGATCGCCTTCGGCTTCGACCTTCGCCGCCAGCAATCCAACCAGTACAACGCGACCGGCATCTACGGCGGCTCCTACAGCTTCGGCACCGGCCAGACCAACAACGGCAGCTCCGGCGGGAACAGCTTCGCAAGCTTCATCCTCGGCTTGATTGGCGGATACACCAATACCCCCTCTCCTGTCCCCGGATACTACCGCTGGCACTACTACTCCGGCTATTTCCAGGACGACATCAAGCTGAGCCGCGGCCTGACCCTGAACGTCGGCATGCGCTACGAGTACCAGACGCCGCGCATGGAGCAGCGCGAGAACCAAGGCACATTCATTCCCGGTCTCACCGGCACCCTCAACGGACTCCCGGCGACCGGCGCGTTCTGCTTCGCCAACAATTGCGGACTCGGCAGCACCCTGTGGCCCGGCAACAAGCGCGGCGTCGAACCCCGGATCGGGATCGGCTGGTCAGCCACATCGAAACTGACGGTCCGCGCAAACTACGGCGTGATGCGGGTGCCGCTGACCGGCTACGGCAACACGCCAGTGCCGAACTTCAACGTCAATTCGGCGTCCGTGGGCGGAACCTCGGGCGGCGTCACCGGCAACCAGCCGGTGGACTACATCACCAATCCCGTCGGACCAACCACCTCCGCCTACCTCGCCCTCAACGGGCGCGGACCGTTCTTCACGGTGCAAGGCGTCACCATCCCGTACATCGCCCAAAATGACGTCGTGCCCTACGTGCAGCAGTGGGGTTTGACGCTGCAATACCAGTTGGCGAAGGGTTCCATGGTGCAGGCCGGGTACACAGGTACCGTCGGAACGCACCTCGTCACAGCCGCCAATCCGGCACTGAACGTCCCGGACCTGGGGACTTTGAGTTCGCTGATCGCAAAGGGATCGAATTTCTCCTCCACCAATATCCCGAATCCGTTGGGGATCAAGTCGGGAACCTCCGTCATCAACGAGAACCTGCTGCAATCGATCAGCCCGGTTCCCGGCTTCTTCAACCAGGCACTGCAGGAGCAATACAACCGGCAGGGACGGTCGAACTACCACGCCTTGCTGATCGGGTGGACCCAGCGGCTGGCAGGCGGCTTGACGTTGCAGTCGTCGTTCACTTGGTCCAAGAGCATTGACAACGCGGGCGCGGCCATCACGGGCTCCACCGGTGCCATCTATAGCTCGGGAAGTCCGCAGAATCCGTTCGATTTCAAGAACGAGCGCGCGCTTTCGAACTTCGACGTGGCCGCGAAATGGACCACCGGGTACAACTACCGGCTGCCGATCGGCAAGGGCGTGCTGTCGTTCCACAACAAGGTCCTGGACAACGTGCTGGGCGGATGGAGCACGTCGGGCGTGTTCAACTGGCAGTCGGGGATGGTGTTTACGCCGACCCTGGGCGGTTCCGGGTATTTCGTTTCCACCGGTGGCGGCTCGCCGCTGCCCACCAGCTATGCGCTGCGCCCGGACATCGTGGCGGGCCAATCCTGCATGAACCCGAATTGGAGCTCCAGCAACCCGTTCGCAGTGCCGTATTTGAACATCAACTATTTCGCCGTTCCCGGGTCCCTGAACCACCCCGCGCTGGGGAATTCGCCCAGGACGCTGGGGAATTGCCGGTCGCCGTACATGGCATCCCTGAACGCCAGTTTGGTAAAGAAGTTCTACCTCGGCAAGAGCGAGCGCCGGTATCTGCAATTGCAACTGGACGCGCTGAATGCGTCGAACCACCCGCTGTACTTCTTCAATCCGAACAGCGGCCGGACGGCCTTCAATGCGTTCAACAACGCCAGCTTGACGAATCCGAGCGTTCCGGCCTTCACCTACCAATCATCGTTCGGCATGGTTTGGCAACCGAACTCGGCATTGATGTCCCGGACAGTACTGGGGAGCATCCAGCTGCATTTTTGACCCCCGCGATATTATGGGACCTCACAAGGTCCCATGATTCGAATAGCAAATGGACAAGGATTTTGGGGCGATTCCATCGATGCCCCCATCCAGCAAATCCGCCGGGGGCCAATCGACTACCTGACGCTTGACTACTTGGCGGAGGTCACGATGTCGATCCTCCAGAAGCAGCGTTCACGCGATCCCGAATCCGGTTACGCGCGGGACTTCGTCGAGATGCTCGCCCAGGTTATGCCGGAGTTGGTCGAGAAAGGGATCCGGGTCATCGCCAACGCGGGCGGACTGAATCCGCTGGGTTGCCGGGAAGCCGTGCTGTCCGTTGCCTCCAGACTCGGACTGGAGATTCAAGTTGCCGCGGTCACCGGTGACGACGTCTCGGGCAGGCTGGATGACCTGATTGCCGGGGGCGTTCAATTCTCCAACATGGACACCGGTGCGCCGCTTTCGGAGGTTCGGGACAAAGTACGCAGTGCGAATGCCTACTTCGGGGCCTTTCCCATCGCCCAGGCGCTCGACCAGGGCGCGCAAATCGTGATCACCGGGAGGTGCGCCGACGCCGCGCTCGCCCTCGGCCCGATGATCCATGAGTTTGGCTGGGGGCGGCAGGACTGGAATCTGTTGGCCTCGGGCATCGTTGCCGGACACGCGATTGAATGCGGAGCCCAGGTCACCGGCGGCAACTGCCAAGTGGACTGGGAGACGATTCCTGATCTGGCCGACATTGGATACCCAATCGTTGAGGTGGAACCCGACGGCTCCTTCGTGGTGACGAAACATGCCGGGACCGGCGGGCGGGTCACCGTCGCATCGGTGAAGGAGCAGTTGCTGTATGAGTTGGGGGACCCGCGCGCCTACATCACGCCGGACTGCGTTGCGGATTTCACGACAATGGAAATCGCCCAGGATGGCCCGGACAGGGTCCGAATTTCAGGCGTGCAAGGCCGCCCGGCGACCGACACCTACAAGGTATCCATGAGCTATTCGGGTGGCTTCAAGGCGGTCGGCTGGATTGCCTATGCGTGGCCGGATGCGTATTCGAAAGCCAAGGCGGGCGACCGGATTCTGCGGGAGCGGCTGGACCGGCTCGGGTTGCAGTTCGACGCCATCCGGACCGAGTTCCTGGGTGTTTCCGCCTGCCATGGAACAGCTTCCGCCGAGCCATCGCCGGAACTGGCCGCACAATTGCCGGAGGTGGTCCTGCGTGTGGGAGTGCGATCGCGAGACCGGCGGGCCATCGAACGGTTCAGCAAGGAAATCGCGCCGCTTGTGCTGAGCGGCCCGCCTTCCGTAAGCGGGTTGGGGCTGGGACGACCGAGGGCCGAGGAGATTATGGCCTACTGGCCCACGTTGATGCCCAAAGATGCCGCGATACCGGTGGTAACAATATGAAACGGATTCCCCTCCTGGATCTGGCCCACCCCGCTCGGGCGACAAAGGCAACACCTGCAATATCGGCCTGATCGCCCGGCAGCCGGAGTACTATCCGATCCTGGTGGAGTGGGTGACGGCGGAGCGGGTGCGGCGGCACTTCGAAGGCGTCTGCCTGGGCAAGGTGGAGCGATTTGAGCTCCCCAATCTGGGCGCATTGAACTTCCTGCTCCATAACAGCCTCGATGGCGGTGGAACGGTCACCCTGCGGTCCGACCCCCAGGGCAAGACCTACGGCACGGCATTGCTCCGCATGGAAGTGGAGGTTGAAACCGAATGACTCCGGCGGCTCTCCACGGAATCAAGGTTCTGGATTTCAGCCACGCGCTGGCCGGCCCCTACTGCACGCTGCTGTTGGCCGACTACGGTGCCGAGGTGTACAAACTGGAGGCAAGCGCCGGAGACATGGGACGCGGATGGGGCCCTCCATTCGCCGGCGGGGAATCCAGCTTCTTTCTGGGCCTCAACCGCGGCAAACACGGTATCTCCATCAATCTCAAGGAGGCGGAGGGTCTGGACCTCTGCCTTCAACTGATCGACAAGATGGACGTCCTGATTGAAAACTTCCGTCCCGGCGCGATGGACAGGCTCGGCCTCGGCTACTGCGCTCTCCAACAGCGCAACCCGCGCCTGGTCTATTGCTCAATTTCCGGGTATGGACAGAACGGGCCCTCGCGCGACGAGGCCGCGATGGATCTGGTGGTCCAGAGTTCGAGCGGACTGCTGAGCGTTACCGGAACCGAGCAGGGCGAGTCAGTCCGTTGCGGCTATGGCGTCAGCGACACAACAGCCGGAATGTTTGCCGTAATCGGAATTCTGCTGGCGCTACGGTCCAGGGAAAGCACCGGACTGGGACAATTTGTGGACGTCTCGATGCTGGACGGCATGATCTCCACCATGAGCTCGAACTACATGGGCTACCTGGGCTCGGGCACGGTTCCCAAGCCGATGGGCACCACGTTCCCCACGGTCGTTCCTTATTCCGCCTTCCATACGAAGGATCGGGATATCTCGATCGCGGTCGGCAGTGAGAAGCTCTGGGCTGCGTTTTGCCGCGCAATCGACAGGCCGGATCTGGAAACCCATCCCGACTACGCAACCAACCCGCTGCGCATCCGCAACCGGGCCGCTCTGCAGGCGATCCTGGGCGAAATCTTTGCCCAGCGCGGCGTGGCCGAGTGGCTGGAACGCCTCCGGCCGGAGGGAATTCCCTGTTCGATGGTCCGAAACTTCCAAGAAGTGGTTGAGCATCCCCAGTGCGAAATCCGGGAAATGTTCCCGGTCCTGGACCATCCCACCGCCGGTAAACACCAAGTAACGGGTACTCCGGTCAAGCTTTCCGCTACTCCGGGTCACCCCACTGCTGCGGCACCGCTGCTCGGCGAGCATACTCGGAGCACCTTGAAGGAGTTCTTCCTCCTCGACGATGCCACCATCGACGACCTCATCGCGCGAAAAATTGTGCTCGAATCGCGGACTGCACCCGCCTACGGGGAGTAACCATCGACCCGATGCCAGCTTTGCTTGGATTTCTGACCGTCGTAGCCCTGATGGCTGTGATTGCCCGCAGGATCATGACGCCGCTGTCGGCACTGATCGCGATTCCCGTTGCAACCGCATTGCTATCGGGATTTGGTTCCAGGACCGCGGCGTTCATGCTGCACGGAATCCAAGGCGTGGCGGGAGTGGCGGGAATGTTCATTTTCGCGATCCTGTTCTTCGGCATCATGACGGACGCGGGGATGCTCGACCCAATCATCGACGGAATTCTCCGGGCAGTGGGGAACGATCCGATCCGGATCGTGATGGGAACCTCCCTGCTGGCGCTCCTGGTGCATCTGGATGGATCGGGAGCCGTCACGTTTCTGGCAACCGTCCCGGCGATGCTACCCCTCTATGAGCGACTTGGGATGGACAAGAGGGTGCTGGCATGCGCGGCCTCGCTCCCGGCGGGCGTCAATTTCCTGCCGTGGACGGGTCCGATGATTCGTGCATCTGCCTCCCTGCACATTCCGGCGGCAGCGATTTTCCAACCCCTGATTCCCGTCCAGTTGGTGGGCCTTGCCTTCGTTTTCGGGGTCGCGTGGTGGTTGGGCAGGCGCGAGGCTCGGCGGCTGCATCTGTCCGGGCAAACTGGCCAGCCCCTGCTTGTCGCGCGTGAAGTGGATGAAGGGACGCGCATCCTGCGGCGTCCCGGACGGGTCGGCTTGAATCTCGCCTTGACACTCCTGCTGTTTGCGGGGATGATCGGTGCGAAACTGGAGCCCGTCGCGGTCTTCATGGTTGGAGTCGTGATTGCGCTTCAAATCAACTATCCCGACTTGCGGATGCAGCGGGAGCGAATTGATGCCCACGGGCAGTCCGCCCTGATGATGGCAGGTATCATTCTCGGTGCCGGAGCGTTTACCGGCATCATGAAGGAGTCCGGCATGTTGGAGGCCATGGCGAAAGCGGCTGTCGCGCTGGTGCCGGCCGGTGCCGCGCACCACTTGCCATTCCTTCTGAGCATCGTCGCCATGCCGCTCAGTGTCCTTTTTGATCCCGATTCGTTCTATTTCGGAGCACTGCCGGTGTTGACCCACGCCGCCGAAAAATTCGGCGTGCAACCACTCCAAATGGCACAGGCCGCGCTGCTGGGACTGCACACAACGGGCTTTCCGGTCAGTCCCTTGACACCAGCACCATTCCTGCTGGTGGGACTGACAGGGCTCGAATTCCGGGATCACCAGAAATTCACATTCCCGTTTCTGTTGGCTGCTTCCATCGTGATGGCACTAGTGTCCGTCGCACTGGGCATCTTTGCCCTCTGACTGCCCTGCGTGACCCACCCCGCATTGTATTCTTGGAGTAATGCCAACGATGGCCGCCCCCTCGCTCGACTTGGGGAACATGCTCCGGGCGAAACTGCGGGAGACCGAACAGGCGGTTGAAAGCACGGTCCGGGGTAAGAACGAGGCTGTTCGGATGGCATTGGTCTGCCTCCTCGCCCGTGGCCATCTTCTCATTGAGGATGTTCCGGGAGTCGGCAAGACGACCCTCGCGCAAGCCTTGGCCCGCGCGGTGGACGGCACCTTCCACCGGCTGCAGTTCACAAGCGATCTCCTGCCGTCGGACGTGCTCGGTGTAAGCATCTACAACTCCCGTTCCGGCGAATTCGAATTCAAGCCCGGCCCGGTTTTCACCAATTTCCTACTGGCGGACGAGATCAACCGCACCACGCCGAAAACCCAATCGGCACTACTGGAAGCCATGAACGAAGGCCAGGTCTCGGTGGACGGTCGAACGATGCCGCTGCCCGACCCGTTCATGGTGATCGCGACGCAGAACCCATCCGAGCACCACGGAACGTATCCGCTGCCCGAATCCCAGCTCGACCGGTTCCTGATGCGACTCCAACTGGGTTACCCCGACCGCGCCAGCGAACAGGAAATCGTCCGCCAACCCGGCGGCGGAGCTGCAGCGCACGTTCCGAGCGTTCTCTCCGGCCACGATTTGTCGGAACTGCGGGACGCCGCCGCAAGAGTAACGGTGGACCCGGCCATCGTGGATTACATGCTCGCGATTGTGGAACGGACGCGGTCCCACGAAGGACTGTCGCTGGGGGTGAGCCCGAGGGGTTCCCAAGCGCTGTTCCGGGCCGTGCAGGCGCTTTCCCTGCTGGAGAACCGCAACTACGCGCTGCCGGATGATGTCAAAATGCTGGCACCGAAAGTGCTGGGCCACAGGGTGCTGCTTTCAGCCAAGGCCGGGCTCGCCGGTCGGCGCGGCGGACTTGGGGTAAGCGGTGGGGAACGGGTAATCCAAGGGATCCTGGCTGAAATCCCGGTTCCGATCTAAAACGGCCTACTTCATCCGCAGTGTGCGCGTCGCCAGGGAAAAAATTGCTCCGGCCGGTACCTCGGGCGACGATGCCTCGACGTAGAAGTACCCGACACCCACAGACGCCGGGCGTGCGGGGACACCAAATCCGACCACGGTCTTGTGGTAGCCAGGAAAGCTCGAAACCTGATCCAGCCCAGCCGCAAAGATGGCGGGATCACCCACCGCGTCGAGCCCGGTGAACTCCAGCCCAACCTCATAATAGGGGCGGTTGCCCTCATGGCGCTCCATCGCCCGAACCACACCGGAAACCGGGCTGCCCTGCCTGTACAGCTTGCGGTCGACACGCACATCCCTGGCCAGCGACGCCTGCACAACGTCGCCGACCGACGCTCTCAAACAGTCGATGGGTGTTTCGAGGCGAACCCGAAGACTGATCCCCGAAGGGAATGCCGCGGGCTCGACGACGGCCTTGTCCGGCACCGCCCCACCGGTCATTTCATCGCCAAAGGAAATCGCCGACTCGGCACCATACTGCTTGCATCCGCTGAACGTGGCGTGGTTCCAATGGCTGGAGCCGTCGAAGGACTCCGAGGTCAGATCCGTGCTGAGCGGCAACAGAATATCGGAACCTCCCAGATGGACCCGCCCGTACTCCACGTCCTCCCCAAGCGCTTTGTCAGTGCTGAACGCCGGCAGGTCCTCGGCATCAAACTTGAGCCGCGCCAGCTCCAGCGTCTTCGCATCGGCCCAAAAGGAGCCCACGGCCCCCACCACGCCGGCCGCACCGCCCAGCCGCACGCTCCAGCCGCTCAGCATTTGTGGAATCCGGAAATCGTACCGGAGCAACTGGCGGCCCCGCACCACCTCCTCTCCCACAAAGGTGATCGTCGCCGTCCGGCCCACGAAAACGTTCCGTGCCATCGCGGCGAAATCGCCGTCGGAGAGAAAGCCGGAGGAGACCAGCTCCGAAAGATGCCGGTCGGAGAACACCTTCGCGCCCGGCCACGAATACAGTTCCCTGCCCTCCACAATCGCCACCTGGATGCGAATCCGGTCAAACGGTTTCAGTGCCTCACGGGGCACCTTGATGTACCGGTCGATGGTCTCCACGCAGGAATAGTTGGGGAGCCGTTTCAGATCGGCGGCCACATTGCGCTGGATCGCAGCTAGATTCAGGATGTGCCGGGGGATCTCGTCAGGCCCCGCAGCCGCCGCAAATTGCCAGCCCAGCAGCAGCACAAACCCGGATACATGTCGCCACCGCGCCCGGCCAGGATACATACCCAGATTGTATCCACCCTCCTGAGGACACTCCGGCCACAAAAACCAACCAAAACACTTCACTGTGACCGCCAAATCTTCTACAATGGGACCATAGCCCCGTGAGTCGCCGGTTCCGCAAGCCTTGGCCGGGACGGTTCGCGTCTTCAACTGGGCGCTGGACCAGCCATTCCATTGGGTGCCAGCCACGGATTCATACCCGTGAACCTTAGCTGGTGAAAGAACAATCATCTCTGGAACGTTTCGTGTTAGCCCTCCTGATCCTGCAGACCATTGCCTTCCGGGCGACGGCCGCAGACTTGTTGCGTCTGGAAGCCAACGCGGACGCCATGGGGTCAACGTATTCGGTTGTTTTGTACGGCGAAGACAGGAACAAGCTGGAAGCCGCGGCCGAGAGCGCATTTGACGAAGCACGCAGACTCGACACAATGCTGTCCAACTACAAATCCGACAGCGAGTGGAGCATCGTGAACGCCGAGGCTTCCAACCATCCGGTCGTGGTCTCGCAGGAATTGTTCGATCTGCTTTCCGCCTGCATGGATTACAGCCGCAAAAGCGAAGGATCCTTCGACATCACGGTTGGCCCCTTGATGAAGGTATGGGGCTTCTACAAGGGCTCCGGCCACCTTCCCAAGCCCGGCGAAGTGGAACAGGCCCTGAAGCAGTTCGGCTACGGGAACATCGTCCTCAACGCTGCGGACAAAACGGTCTTTTTCAAGAAGCCCGGACTCAACATCGATCCGGGCGGCGTGGGCAAGGGTTATGCGGTGGACCGCATGGTCGCGGTTCTCAAAAAACAAGGCATCCAGTCGGCGTTGGTGTCCGGCGGAGGGTCGAGTATTTACTGCATAGGAGCCCCTCCCGACGAGCCCGGCTGGCGGATCGAAATCAAAGATCCGCGCGACGAATTCAAACGTGCCACAGAAGTCGTGCTCAAGGACGAGTCCCTATCCACTTCCGGCAGCTACGAGAAATTTTTTGTGGCCGAGGGCAAAACCTGGAGTCATATAATGGACCCCCGAACCGGTTATCCGGCGCGGGGAACTCTTTCTGTTTCAATCGTTTCGCCCCTGACACTTGACAGCGAGGTCTGGGCGAAACCATACTTCATACTCGGACGTCAGTGGACGTCCGATCACAAGCCCCGGAACTTCCGGGTATTTTATTGCGAAGACAAGGTGGATCAACCATGCGCGTGGCTCCAATGACGAGTCGTTTTCTTGATGCCTGCAAGCGCCGGCCGACCGATGTTCGGCCGGTGTGGTTTATGCGGCAAGCCGGTCGCTACATGAAGTCGTACCGCGATATCCGTGCGCGCCACAGCATGCTCGAAATTTGCAAGCGCCCGGACTTGGCCGCCGCCGTGACCCTCCAGCCTGTGGAAGCACTGGATGTGGACGCCGCCATCATTTTTGCCGACCTCCTGCTGCCTGTGGAGCCGATGGGACTCAAGCTGGCCTACCCCAAGGAAGGCCCGTTCATCGAGAACCCCATCCTCTCCAGCGAGGACGTCGATGCGTTGTCCACTTCGAATACGGACGACTTGGGCTACGTCGGTGAAGCGATCCAGCAGACGGTCCGGGCACTCGCCGGCAGGGTGCCGGTCATCGGTTTCTGCGCCGCGCCGTTCACGCTTGCCAGCTACATGATTGAAGGCGGCTCCTCCCGCAACTTCATCCGCACCAAGCGCATGATGTACACCGACGAAACCCTTTGGCGCCGGCTCATGGGCAAGATTGTCGATGTGCTCGCGCCGTTCGCCATCATGCAGATCGCCTCGGGAGCCCGCACCATCCAAGTATTTGACAGCTGGGTGGGTGCCCTCGCCGGTGACGACTACGTGCGCTACGCCCAGCCTTATTCCCGTGCGTTGATCGAACGCATCAAAGCGACTGGAACGCCGGTGATCCACTTTGGAACAGGAGCTTCGGGCTACTTCCGGGAACTCCACGCGGCTGGTGGTGACGTGATGGGTTGCGACTGGCGCACAAACATCGACGCCGCATGGCTCGACATCTCCTACCGCTCTGCAATTATGGGGAACCTCGACCCGGTCGCCCTGTTCGCGCCACTGCCGGAACTGAAGGCCAAGGTCCACGACCTGCTGCGCCGGACCGGCACCCGTCCCGGCCACATCTTCAACCTCGGCCACGGCATCTTGCCGGAAACCCCGGTGGAAAACGTGAAGGCCGTGGTGCAGATGGTTCGCGAGTTCCGTCCGTAAAGACAGTCCAGGTAACGGAAATGGGCTCCATGAAAGTAGGCGTCATCGGCGGCGGCATCACAGGCCTCTCGTGCGCCTACTATCTGGGCCAGGCTGGAGTGGATGCGACGGTCTTCGATCCAGCCCCAGGCGGCCCCATCGGCACCGTCACCATCGATGGCTGCATCCTCGAAACCGGCCCGGAAAGTTGGCTGGCCGCCAAACCCTGGGCAGAGCAGCTCATCCGTGAATTGGGCCTCGGAGACGACCTAACCGGTTCCAACGACGCCCGCCGCAGAACGTACGTCCTCCGAGGAGGGCGTTTCGTGACTCTTCCGGAAGGTCTCCAAATGGTGGCACCCACCAAGATTATGCCCGTGGTCGAGTCCGAACTGTTCGGCTGGGGCACCAAGATCCGGATGGGGCTGGAAATCTTCCGCAGCCCCAAGACCCTGCCCGACCGTTCCGTGTCCGAATTCGTTGCCGACCATTTCGGCCCCGAAGCCGTGGATTATCTTGCGGAACCCCTGCTCGCTGGCGTATATGGCGGCTCCCCCGACGAACTCAGCGCGCCCAGCGTACTCCCCAAATTCGTCGAATACGAACAGAAATACGGCAGTATCGTCGTCGGCACCATGCGCGACAAGCGCCCGCCGAGCGGTCGATCCATTTTCATGTCGCTGAAGCGCGGAGTCGGGACTCTGATTGACGCGCTGCTGCAACGTGTTCAGGTCGTCCGCACGCGTGTGGATTCGCTGGCACCAACCGAAGGCGGTTGGAGACTCCTTGCAAACGGCCAGTGGCACGAATTTGACCGGATCATCCTTGCGTGCGGAGCAAACGGATCGGCCCCGCTGGTGCAGCCATTCAACCCGGACTTGGCCGCAAGACTGGGCGAAATACCCTACACCGGCAGCTCCATCTGGACGTTCGGGTACAACCGCGCCGACGTCCACCACCCGCTCGACGCCTTTGGATTCCTCGTCCCCAAGCCCGAGCGCGGAGCCATCATGGCCTGCACCTGGCTGGGCAGCAAATGGCTGGGCCGTGTTCCCGACGACAAGGCAGTATTCCGCTGTTTCTCAACGGACGTGGACGTCACCCGCGAGGCCGCCCAAGCGGAATTGCATAAGCTGATCCGCATTTCCGCCGAGCCCATCTTCGCCGTGAACCACAAGTGGCCGATGTCGATGCCGCAGTACACCGTAGGCCATTCAGCGCGCGTTGGCGAGATTGAAGATTTGGTCAACGGCATCCCCGGACTCTTCCTCGCGGGCAACGCCTACAACGGCATCGGCATTCCCGATTGCGTCAAAAGCGCCCAGACAGCAGTAAAAGCCATCACCGCCAGCCAAGGCAATCAGGGATAGGAACTAGTTTGCCGAAGTCCTTCCGGCGAACGACTAAAGCCGTATTCCTGGGAGATCCGCAAAATCGCGGGGGTTCAAAGTCCAGAGCGAGGCACCTCGCGAAATTGCGGTGCCGGCAATCGCAAGATCCACCTCCCGCCCCCGTGCGCGCGCCACCGGGTCGGTAAGGCGATCCAACTTTGCGTGGTACTCGTTGATCGCATCCCGGACGATCTCGCTCTTGGGGCGGCCCAGACGATTCGACGTGTCGGTCAGTCGACGTGATGTATCCTCGTCGAAGGTAAATGTGGCTTTCATCATTGCGACTGCCAGACTGCCATACTGTCATGATTTTTGAAACCACCGCCCCCCGGCAGGGTGAGGAACTCGACGCAGCCCGGCTCTCCGCGTGGCTAACCGCCCATCTCCATGAACCTCCGGGCGCGCTGGAGATCGAGCAGTTCCCCAACGGACACTCCAACCTCGTCTACCTGGTCCGCACCCCTACCCACGAATACATCCTCCGCCGTCCCCCGCTCGGTCCCGTAGCGCCCAAAGCCCACGACATGGTGCGCGAATACCGGGTGTTGGACGCCGTACACCCCCATTTTCCCGAAGCGCCCCAAGTTCTCGCCCTCTGCGACGATCCGGCTGTCCTCGGAGCACCCTTCTTCCTGATGGAGCGCCGACACGGCTTCGTCGTGCGACACTCAGCCCCAGCCGAGTGGGCCACCATCCCCGACTACCCCCGACTAGCCAGCGAGGCCGTCGTCGATTGCCTTGCACGGCTCCACGATGTCGATATTTCGACCGAAAAGAGCTCAACCGCCAAGCTCCGTGCCCTCGGCAAACCCGCCGGATTCGTCGAACGCCAAGTCCGTGGCTGGGCCGAGCGCTGGAACGCCGCCAAGACCGACGAACTCCCGGAAATGGACCGCGTCATCCGATGGCTCCACGAAAAGCTGCCCCCGCAGCTCGCTCCCTCCCTGGTGCACAACGATTTCAAGCTCGACAACGTCATGCTCTCCCCCACCGCCGACCGTGTTACCGCCGTTCTCGACTGGGAGATGACCACCCTCGGCGATCCATTGGCCGACCTCGGCCTCACGATGTGCTACTGGACCTGGGCCGCCACGGCTGACAGCGACGATCCCCACCCAGCCACACCCGCCATCACCACCCAGCCCGGCTGGTACACCCGCGACCAGTTCGTGGACCGCTACTCCCGAAAAACCGGTCGCGACGTCACCGACCTCGGATACCATGAGACTTTGGGAATCTTCAAACTAGCCGTGATCCTTCAGCAGATCTACTTTCGCTTCAAACGTGGCCAAACAACCGACGCCCGGTTCCAGCATTTCGACAAACGCGTCCGGGGATTGGTGCTCCTGGCGGACCGCATGGCGGCAGGAACCTCCAGATGAGCCGCATCTATTTGATTCGACATGGCCAAGCGGGCACCCGGCACGTCTACGATGCGCTTTCGGAAACAGGTCGGGAGCAAGCCCGGCTGCTGGGTGCCTACTTCGCCTCCGAGGGCATCCAGTTCGAAACCGCCTACACCGGCACGCTCAACCGCCAGATCCAAACAGCCGATGAGGTCCGTTCCACCTGCCCCGGCTTCCCCTCCCCCCTCACCCAACCCGCATGGAATGAATTCGATCTCGACCGTGTCTACAAGGAATTGGCACCCGTCCTGTGCGACGAGGATCCCGAATTCCGCCGCGAATACGAGGAGATGAGGGCGGAAATCCGCGCCGCCGGCGACGACGCTCCCGTCCACCGCCGCTGGAACAACTGCGATATCAAGATGGTGCAAGCCTGGATTCAGGGCCACCCGCGGTTCACCGGCGAAACTTGGCGTGAATTCCACAGTCGTGTTGCCGGAACCCGCAACGCATTGGCAAACACCACGCAGGAGGACGACGGCCACAACATCGCAGTCTTCACCTCCGGCACGCCCATCGGAATCTGGGCGGCGCTCGGCATGGATATCGACGACCACCGTGCAATGCGCCTCGCCGGTGTGATCCACAATGCCTCGGTTACAGTCATCCGGCTCCGGCCCAACCAACTGCGGCTCCACACGTTCAACACCGTTCCGCACCTGCCGGCTGCACTCCGCACCTACCGGTAACAGCCCACTTCGACGCAGAAAGGCCAACGCCCATGTATTTCGAGTTTTCCGACAAAGTGAAGGACCTCCAGAAGCGCCTGACCGCCTTCATGGACGAGCACGTCTACCCCGGCGAGGTCAAGTTCCACGAACACACGCGGAGCGCAAACCGCTGGCAACCCGTACCCGTGATCGAGGAATTGAAACCCAAGGCCCGTGCGCTCGGCCTGTGGAACCTATTCCGTCCGCACGGCCCGGACGCACTCACCAATCTCGAATACGCACCCCTTTGCGAGATCATGGGCCGATCCCACATCGGCCCGGAAGTCTTCAACTGCTCGGCCCCCGATACCGGTAACATGGAGGTCTTCGAGCGGTACGCCAGCGACGAACTCAAGAAGCGTTGGCTGGAGCCCCTTCTAGACGGCACCGTGCGCTCCTGTTTTGCAATGACGGAGCCCGCAGTGGCCTCCTCGGATGCGACGAACATCGAATCCAGCATCGTCCGGGACGGCGCGGAATATGTGATAAATGGCCGGAAATGGTGGACGTCGGGAGCCGGTGATTCGCGTTGCAAAGTCGCCATTTTCATGGGAAAAACCGACCCCTCCGCGGCGAAGCACAAGCAGCAGTCGATGATTGTGGTCCCCATGGAGACCCCGGGCGTGAAAATTGTTCGGATGCTCCCGGTTTTTGGTTACGACCAGGCACCCCACGGCCATGGCGAAGTCCTATTTGAAAACGTGCGCGTCCCCGCCGACCACATCCTGCTGGGCGAAGGCCGCGGTTTCGAAATTGCCCAGGGACGGTTGGGGCCGGGACGCATCCACCACTGCATGCGCCTCATCGGAGTAGCCGAACGCGCGCTGGAGAGCATGTGCAAGCGCGTGAAATCGCGCGTAGCCTTCGGAAAAGCGATAGCCGAGCAGGGCACCATCCGGGCCGATATCGCGGCATCCCGGATTGAAATCGAGCAGGCGAGGCTCCTGGTACTCAAGGCCGCGTGGATGATGGACACCGTCGGCAACAAGGCTGCGCGGGCTGAAATCGCCATGATCAAAGTGGTGGCACCAAACGTCGCACTCCGGGTCTTGGACCGCGCAATCCAGGCACACGGCGGCGCCGGCGTCTCAGACGACTTTGAATTGGCCTCCCACTGGGCAAATTCCCGAACACTCCGTTTGGCCGACGGCCCCGACGAGGTTCATCTGGAATCCATTGCGAAATTGGAGCTGCACCGATAGCATTTTGCCCCGGTATCAGTAATACTAGTATTGATTGGTTGTACGTCCAACATTGCGCTGGTCGGTCGTCGCCGTTACGACCTTCGCCACGGTCTTGTCGATAGCTGTAGCCATCTACCGGAGCGTCCAGGGCACCCCAGCTGTGCTGAAGGAAGTCCGCGTTGGCGTGGACCATTCCCCGCCCTTCTACTCCATCCTGCCGGATGGCAGCGTCAAAGGCTTGGCTGTGGATGTATTCAACGAGGCCGCGCGGATCCGTGGCGTCAAGCTGGTCTGGGTCCCGTTGAAGGACATCCCGTTGGACGATGCACTTGCCAGCCGCAGAGTCCAGATGTGGCCCTTGGTGGGAAG
>CAITMP010000372.1 GCA_903893525.1 uncultured Acidobacteriia bacterium
AGCTGTGGGTGTCGGCGCTTTCCGGTGCCGCGGCGCTTTCCGGACCCGTGCCGGGGATCGGGGCCATCTCGTTCGATGCCGAAGCCGCTGGACTCGAAATCTCATACCGCAACCTCCGAGCCGCTTTTCGAAAGGCATTGTCACGTTGCGGCCTACAGGTGGTCGAGGTGGAAGGCGGCTTCCTGGCTCCCTGCGAGGGTGGTGAGGACCGGCTGGCGCGTTGTCCGCAATGCGGCTACACGGCCAGTTTGAACCGCGCTGCGGCCCAAGCACCGGAACCTCTGGTGGCAGATCCGGAAGGCGATCTGCCCCCGGAACCGTTCCATACGCCAGGCCGCAAGACGATTGCCGAAGTTGCGGAGTTCACCGGTCTGCCCGGCTCCTCGCAGATGAAGAGCTTGGTGTTGGTAGCCGACGGGAGTCCGGTCTTGGTTATGGTGCGTGGCGACGACCAAATGAGTGGTCCCCGGCTCCTGTCGGCTTTGGGTGCCTCCGCCTACCGGCCTGCCACGCCGCCCGAGATTGCGGACTGGTTCGGGGCGGAACCTGGATCCTTGGGGCCGGTCGGTGCCAGGATCCGTACGATAGCCGATTTGGCACTGAAAGGCCGCCGCAATATGGTTTCAGGGGCCAACCGAACCGATTACCACCTCCGCAACGTCACGCCGGGACGTGATTTCCAGCCAGAGTACTTCAACCTCCGGCGCGCGGCGGTCGGCGATATCTGCGGCCAGTGCGGAGGCGCAGCGCTAACTGCAGAGCCCGCCATCGAAGTGGCGCTCCTGCGGAAGATGGGCGGTGCCGTTCCTCCCCTTGCATGTTTGGGCGAGATCCGGGTGGAGCGAATCCTCGAAACATTGGTTGCGGCGGGGGTTGCGGCGGGCCGCGATGAAAGCGGGATGTGCCTGCCGGTGGGCGTGGCTCCATTCGATGTGGTTGTGACGCCTGTCAATATCAAGGACGATGCGGTCCGCGAAGCGGGGGTGGAATTGGCCTCCGAATTGGCGGCCCTCGGCTTGGATGTGCTCCATGACGACCGCGACGAGCGACCGGGCGTCAAGTTCAAGGATGCGGATCTCGTCGGCATCCCGTGGCGCATCACAATTGGCGGCAAGAAGCTGGCCTTGGGGTTGGTGGAGTTGTTCAACCGCAAGACCCGCGAAGTACGGGATTTGAGTCCCGAGGCGGCTTTGGACGCGGTGGTTTCGGCATGGGGGGCATCAAGATGACTGCGACAACCGACTGGAAGCAGCTCCGCGAACAGTTTCCCGCACTGCGGGGTTGCACTTACCTCAACACGGCAACCTACGGGCAACTGCCTGTTCGGACCGTGGCTGCGGTCCAAGCCCATTTCGCCCGCCGCGACGCTCTCGCTTGCCGGGATTTCCTCGGCTGGTTCGACGATATGGATGACCTCCGGGCGCTGGTGGGCAGGCTGATCCATTGCCAACCCGCCGATGTTGCATTTCTCTCCAGCGCAGCCGAGGCGCTATCCCTCTTTCTGGGCGGCCTGGACTGGAAGCCGGGGGACAAGATCGCGACCCTTCCGGACGAGTTTCCCAACCAGTTCTACTATGGCCGGTTCCTGGGCCAGCGCGGGGTGGAATTGGTGGAGGTGCCGGAATTGTCGGAATTGCCAGTCGGCACAAAGGCCGTTGTGCTGAGCACCGCCAGCTACTCCAACGGCTACACGCCGGATCTGGATCGAATTTGCCGGATGGCGCGAGAAGCCGGTGCATTGATTTACATCGACGGCACGCAAAGCGTCGGGGCACTGCGGTTCGATGTGGGGGCGCTGCGTCCCGACATGTTTGCCGTCGATCCTTACAAGTGGGGGCTGGCACCGAACGGGGCCAGCTACATGTATGTATCGCCGGAATTGCGGCGCGTGCTCGACCCGGCGGTGATCGGTTGGCGGAGCGACAAGGGTTGGCGCTCCGTGGACTCGCTGAACAAGGGAGCGCCGGAATTTCCGGACGGTGCCGACCGGTACGAAGGCGGAATGCTCAATTTCCCGTCCCTGTATGGGTTGGCCGAATCGATCCGCATGATGCTGGAGATCGGCCCGGAGGTGATCGAGGCCCGTGTGCTGGATCTGGCGGAGAAGACCGGGGCTGCGCTTGAGGCCGTCGGGGCCACCATCGTGAACAAGGGCACCCATATTGTTGCAGCCCGATTCGAGGGCTTGGAGGCTTCGGCACTGGCACGCGGCTTGGCAGCGCGAGGCATCATTGTTGCGGCGCGGCACGGGAACTTGCGTGTGGCGGCCCACATCTATAACGATGAATCCGACATTGCCGCCTTGGTGCATGAAATTGGGTTGGCCGCGATACAAGCCTTGCGGCAGGACCCGGCAACGCTAAAATAGAAGATTCGATGCGAATCCTGCGCTGGTTGCTGCTGGTGGCGATGCTCGTCCTTGCGGCGGGCGTCTACCGGAGCTACGTCCAGCAACGGCAGGCGCAGAAAAAGAACCGGCGCGCCACCCCGTCGTCCCTCCCTTCCGGCACCGTGGGTACGGCCATTGATTTCGAGTGGGCACAGAGCGCCGACGGCAAGCCGGCCGTCAAGATCTTCGCCAAAAACTCCAAGCAGACGGACAACAACCGCACCGAGCTCCAGGATGTGGAACTCCGCATCTACATGAAGGATGCAAAGCACTTCGACCGCATCCGTACCCCCTTGGCCGAATTCGCCACCGGCGACAACAAGCTCTATGCCCCCGGCGAGGCCGAGATCACCTTGGGCGTTCCCTCCGAGGGCGAGCCGGACAGGGCGCTCACATCCATCACGGCCGCCGGCATCAACTTCGACAGTCAAAACGGCCAAGCCGTTACAGACAAGCACGTTCAATTTTCTTTCAACGGCGGTAACGGCACCTGTAACGGGGCCTCGTACGATCCCGAATCGCACAGCCTGCACCTCAGCAACAACGTCGTGCTGAACCTGCGGGGCAAGAATCCGAAAAGCAAGCCGATGAAGGTGGAGGCTGGCGACCTGACCTATAGCGAAGTCGAGAACGTGGTCCGACTGGGCCCTTGGTCGAGGTTGACGCGGGACCAGACGATCATCAACGCGGGGTCCAGTGTGGTCAACCTGGCGGTATTCGAGGGCGAGGATGGCAAGAAGGAGCGTCATCTGGGGTCAGTCGACGCTGCCGCCGCAACTGGCACCGACAAACGTCCCGGACGCGAGCTGGAGTATTCGGCCGGAATGCTGCATGTGGCGTACAACGCCGACGGTCTGACAGACAAACTCACCGGTACCGGCGGTGCAAAGCTGGTCGCCCACGGCAACGGGGCCGTCACCACCATGAATGGCGACAGCGTCGACCTCTTTTTTAATACCGAGAGCGGTGAATCCGAGCTTTCGAGCGCCATCGCCAAAGGGAACAGCCTGATCGAATCGAAACCGACTGTGGATCCCAAAGGCCTCACCGCCGACACCAAGATTTTGAAATCGGACGTGCTGAATTTGCACATGCGCGC
>CAITMP010000373.1 GCA_903893525.1 uncultured Acidobacteriia bacterium
CCGAGTGGGGCGACGACATTTCGCATTCGGGCGAGGCCGTCCAGACGCTGCGCCGCGAAGTGATTCGGGCCAAGGAATCTCTCTCGTTCCTGCCCACCGAGGTTTTGCGTTTCGAGTGGAATGGCAAGGCGTACCAGCGCGAGATCACTCGCGAGCTGTTTGAGAGCCTGATCACGGACATTGTGGACCGCACGTTGGGTCCGTGCCGGGACTGCATGAAGGATGCCGGTGTTACGCCGGAGCAGATCGACGAAGTAGTGATGGTTGGGGGTTCGACGCGGATTCCGCTGGTGCGGTCGGCGGTCGAGGTGCTGTTCCGGGCGCGCCCGCATACGGAGATCAATCCCGACGAGGTGGTCGCGCTGGGTGCTGCGGTGCAAGCGGGAATTTTGTCCGGTACGGTCGAGGACCAGTTACTGCTGGATGTGACGCCGCTTTCGTTGGGCATCGAGATGTATGGCGGCGTGGTTTCGAAGATCATCCACCGGAATTCGACGATTCCGGCGAGCGCCGGGGAGACGTTCACCACCGGCATCGACGGCCAGACGAATGTGTTGATCCATGTGGTGCAGGGCGAACGCGAATTGGCGAAGGACAATCGCAGTTTGGCGCGCTTCGACCTGAAGGGCATTGACCCGATGCCTGCTGGTTTCGCGCGGATCGAAGTGCGGTTCCTGATCGATGCCAACGGGATTCTCCAAGTGACGGCGCGGGATGCGCGGACCGGGCGGGAGCAGATGGTGGAAGTGAAACCGTCGTACGGTTTGACGGACGAGCAGGTGGAGGCAATGATCGAGGCGTCCATCGACCACGCGGAAGCGGATTTCAACGCAGCCCAGGTGGCCAGCGCGCGTGTGGAGGCGGAGGGCATTCTTAGCGCGACGGACAAGGCACGGCGCAATCCGGCTTGGGAGCAGTTGTCCGATTCGGACCGTGCCGCCGTTATTTCGGCAGTGAACCGGTTGATGGTGGCGCTGAATTCCGACGACCACGAGGTGATCCGGCAGCACATGGATGCGCTGAACGAGGCGACCCACTCATTGGCGGAGTTGATGATGAATACGGCGGTCAGTTCGGCGTTGAAGGGGACCAAAGTTTAGACGAAAACTCGCCATGTCAGCCATTCAGCCATTTCCAAAGTCTTTCAATGCCGTGGACAAGTGGCAACAGGGCGGAGATCGAAAAGCCAAGCTGAAGCGTGGCAACCGGCTCGTTGCCGAGGTGCACAGCCTCAGTCCGCCGCTTCCGAAGACTTCAATCTCGCCAGTCTTCAGACTAGACACGATGACTTCGTTGCAGACATATATGTGGGGAGGACGAAGCGGACCCGTCGAGGATCTGGCCTCCATGGTTTTCGGCCATCCCGTGACGTCAGAAAAGATGTTTGCGCTCAAGCAATTGATGGAATCGGCTAACGTGTCTCTTGGCCCAGACTGGCTGTCACCAGCTGGAACAAAGAGGGCTATTGAACGGACCCTGAATCGGGCCCATGATCAGGGTCTCTTCAAATAAACGCCGCGGCCGATATCCCGAACCGCGCCCCCAGCCGTTTTGCCTGCTCTTTGCTGATGGAACGCTTTCCCGTGAGGATCTCGGAAACCCGGGCCCTCGACCCGATTTCAACGGCCAAATCGACTGAGGCCAAGCCATTGTGTTCCATCAGGTCCCGAAGGACTTCGTGCGGCGGTGCATCCGGGATGGGATAGGCCCGCTCCTCGAACTGCTCGATGAGTGTCGTCACGAGGTCAAACATCGCTTGTTCCTCTGGCGATAGGTTTTGTTCGCCCTTTTCGAGCAGCGACTCGACGATGGCCAAGGCTGCTTGATTCTCGCCCTCGGTCCTAATGGCCTTGGGGGCAAACAGCGCGAGCATTCGACCATACTCGGCAATGTTCAACTCCGATATCGGCGCAATCGTTGTGGCCATGGCTATTTCCAGTCCCCCTTGTCGTAATCCTTGTGCGTCATGATCGCCTTGATGAAGATCTTCTGAGCGCGGTACGCCACCCAGGCGACCAAGCGATACCGGTTCTGGGCAATATTGAAAACGGTTTTGTCGCCCACAATCGACACGTCGTTGAATGTCCGTTTTGCATCGACGGGCGTTTGCCACACGGCATTTTCGACTTCCCGAGCCCAGACTGCCAACGCGGCCTCCGCATCCGAGTGGAATCGAATAAAATCGCGCAAGGCTCGCCGACTGATGATCCTCAAAATCGACGATCCCATATTGGGATCCAGTTGACAGGCGCCTGAATGTCCGCTCTGCATCAAGGCGTGTTTGCCACGACGCATTCTCGATTTCCCGAGCCCAGATTGCCAATGCAGCAGTGGCGTCGGAGTGGATTCGAGTAAAATCCCGCAGCGCACGTCGGCTGATAATCCTCAAACATCAATGATCCCATATTGGGATCGAATGGCAGGCGAGGGTCTGTCAGAGGAGCGCGGCGTTGCGGCGCTCCACCCTTAGAGCTTGGGAAAATCCTGGATTGTGTTCCACCTCCAAACGCTGTACACTCCATTCCAGGTATCGGCCCTTCAATTGCGGGGAACCTAGGCGAGGTGCCGCATGAAAAACCCGGAGCCCGGCAAGACGAGCGCACGCAGCGTCCTTGTTGCGATGTCCGGGCTGGCCTTGGCAACCGGTATTGCCGGATATCTTTACATCCAGACGCAGTACCAGACATTCGACGATGAGGTCCACCTTCGGCTGCTGGCGGTCGCGCAGGCCAAAGCCGATCAGATCTTGGCTTGGCGTCGGGAGCGGTTGGGCGACGCATATGCGCTGGTTGCCGCAGCCAAGTTGATGCCAAGTGTTCCAGCGGTCATCGGGGGGCGTGCCACCGCGAACCAAGTGGACCTTGTGTACGGCGTTCTGGAGTCTGCGCGTGTCCAGTACAGCTATGAAAATGTGATCCTCGCCTCACTGGATGGCCGAATTGTTGTGGCATCGGGCCCAGTTCAAGGCAGTGAGGTTTACTACCGCACGATGGCGCGCGAGGCACTTGCGCATCCGGAACGGCTCTCGTTCAGTGATATCGACCGTGATGCCGTGGGCGGACGACCCCGACTGAGTATCAGTGTTGCGCTACAGTCGGTCGGGGGTGTGTCCTTTGGTGTCCTGATTCTGGGCATCGACCCGGAGCATTTTCTGTATCCCGCTCTTCGGGAATGGTCGGGTGCCGGACGGACCGGGGAACTTCTGTTGGCCAGGCGCGAGGGCGGTCGCGTCCGACCGCTGAACGCCCCGCGGCTGGGGCGGGGAATGCAGATTCCCTGGGAGCGCACTTCCACATTGCCAACGCAAGGCCCACAAGGCAGGATCGACGGGCGGGATTACCGAAACCAGTTGGTGCTGGCCGCAATGCGTCCGGTATCGGACTCCGACTGGGTGGTGATTGCCAAGATCGACCACGATGAGGCGTTTGAGCCGCAAAAAACCGACGCGGAGGAGCTTGTGCTGCTTCTGTCCGTAGCGGTCCTGCTGGTCGGGTCGATTGGATTGCTCTTTTGGCGCCGCGACGTCGGACGGCTCTACCGGGAGAAGTACGAGGCCGAAGTCAAGCGTCGCGAGTTGTTGGGCCGGTACGACTTCCTGGCGCGTTTCGCCAACGACGGAATTCTGCTAATGGACCGCGACGGGCGGATCATCGAGGCCAACGACCGCGCGTTGGACATGTTCGGCTACACACGGGAGGAGATGCTGGCCGCAAAGGTGCCGGACCTGAAGCCCAGCAGCCACATGTCGGATTTTGACGAGATGATTGCGCTGGTTTACGAGAAGAAGAGCTTGCTCTTCGAGACCCTGAACAGGCGCAAGGACGGGAAGGTGTTTCCCACCGAGGTAAGCGCAGCCCTCGCCGAGGCGGACGGGAAGGTCGTGTGCCACAGCATCATCCGGGACATTTCGGAGCGGAAGGCCACCGACCTGCGGATCCGGCAGCTAAACCATTTGTACATGGTGCTGAGCGCGTGCACGGGCGCGATTATCCACTCGGACTCGGAGGAGGAGCTTTTCCGGAAGGTGTGTGCCATCGCCGTGGAATCGGGTGGATTCCGGATCGCGTGGGTCGGGAAGGCTGATTTGGAAGCGAAGCGGGTTTCCCCGATTGCGAAGGCCGGCCCCGAGGCCGGCTATCTGGACGAGATTGAAATCACCACCGGGGATGGTCCAACGAGCGAGGGACCCACGGGCCAGTGCATCCGCGATGGCCGGGCCATTGCCTGCGTCAACATTGCGGAGGATGCCCAGATGGCCCCGTGGCGGGAGCCTGCGGCACGGCACGGACTGCAGTCATCCATCTGCCTTCCGCTGACCCGATCCGGGAAAACAGTGTATGTTTTTGGCCTGTACTCATCCGAGGCTGCATTTTTCAGCCAGGAACAGGTTGCGCTGGCCGAAGAGGTTGGGGAAAGCCTGTCGTTCGCCTTGGACAGGTTGAACACGCAGCGTGGGCGCGATCAGGCGGAGAGGGAACTGCGCTTCACCCATGAACGCTTGGAATTGGCATTGGATGCGGCCAACGAGGCGTATTGGGATTGGCCGCTCGATGGCAACCAATGGTACGCGAGTCCCCGCTACTATACGATGCTCGGGTATGCTCCGGGGGAGTTCGCCCTCAACTTGGAGAGCCTGCTCGAAACGCTGCATCCCGAAGACCGCGAAGCGGTTCGTTTGAATCTGGCACCGTTGACGCGGGGCGATGTTCCAAGAGTTTCTGCCGAGTTCCGGGCACGCTGCAAGGACGGGCACTACATCTGGGTCGAGGCGTCCGCAAAGGTGGTGGCCGTGGGGCCCGATGGGAAGCCGATCCGAATCGTGGGGACCCGTGGGGATATCACGAAACGAAAGGTTCTGGAGCAGGAGTTCCTGCACGCGCAGAAGATGGAGACGATCGGCCGATTGGCTGGTGGCGTGGCGCATGATTTCAATAATTTCTTGACCGTGATCAACGGCTACACGTCTTTGCTGCTGGCGCAACTGCCACCGGATTTTCCCCATATCCACCATTTGGCGGCAATCCACGAGGCCGGGGAGCGCTCGGCCGCCCTCACCCGGCAACTGCTTACCTTCAGCCGCAAGGGTGTGGAGCGGCGTGAGCTGTTGGAACCGAATTCTGTAATCACCGGTTTGCAAAAGATGTTGACGCGCCTCTTTGGGGAGAACGTGGCGCTGCGTCTTGAGTTGGGGCCCGATACTGGTTGGCTCTGGATGGGAGCCACGCAGTTGGAACAAGTGGTGATGAACTTGGGAATCAATGCGCGGGATGCGATCCCGCAGCGGGGAACGGTAATGATTCGGACGGGGCGCGTAGAACTGGATGGGACCCGGTCGCCATCCGGCCGCATGGGCAGCTATGTCCTCATCGCAATCGAGGATGATGGCAGCGGTATGGATCCAGGTGTTCAGGCACGGATATTCGAGCCGTTTTTCACGACAAAGGAAAAAACAATTGGCACGGGGCTCGGTTTGGCGACGGTTCAAAGCGTCGTGGATGCGGCGGGTGGATACATCGAGGTCGACTCCGAGCTTGGTAGGGGAACGGCAATGCGGGTCTATTTGCCCCGAGCCGACCCGCCCGCGCAGATGCCGGAACCTGCGGCCCCAAAAGCAGGCCTCCCGAAGGGTTCGGCGACGCTGCTTGTGGTGGAGGACGAGCCTTCGGTTCGGGCACTGGTCGTGGAGATACTCCGCACGCATGGATACCGGGTGCTGGCCGCCGAAAATGGCGATGTGGCCTTGCAAATTGCGAGCGGATATAAGGGTCGAATTGATTTGGTAGTGACGGATGTATTAATGCCGGGAATGAACGGAATAGAGCTGGTACACTCGCTCATGCACTTCAGGCCTACATTGAGGGCGTTGTACGTGTCCGGCTACGCGGACGCCACCATTCCCCACGAGGAATTGGAGACACCACGGTCGACTTTTCTGCCAAAACCATACACGGCTCACGTTCTTCTGGGAAAGGTGCACGACGTGCTTCTGGAGAGTATTTCCGGGGAGGGTTGGAAATGAAGTATCCCGCTGCCACTCTCTTGGTTGTTGACGATGATCCGGGAGTGGCCGAACTCGTCCGCATGACGGCGGTCGATGTAGGCTTCCAGGTCTCCGTTGCCGACGAGGCCGTGAATTTTTTGGATTTTGGCGACAAACGGCCCGATGTTATTGTGCTGGATCTCCAGATGCCCGGGCTGGACGGGGTTGAGGTGATCCGCCAACTGGCGCAGTCCGCGACGGGGGCCGCTATCTTCCTGGTCAGCGGACTCGGTTCGCGGATGCTGGCGTCCGCATCCGAGCTGGCGGAGGCACATGGCCTGCGCTGCCTCGGGTCGATGTGCAAGCCATTTTCTTACGAGGACTTGTTCGAAGCGCTGCTCGGCGTGAAACAGGTATTGGCTCGGGATCTGCCCAAATCCCTTCCGAAGTGCCGGGAGATCAGTCCGGAGGAGTTGGAGTGGGCAATCCGCGAGGGCCAAATCCACCCTTACTACCAGCCGATTGTGTGCCTGGATTCCGGGCGAGTAGTGGCTGTCGAGGCCTTGGCTCGTTGGCAGCACCCTGTCCTGGGCATGTTGCAGCCCGCAACATTCATTCCGTTGGCAGAGCGCAGCGGGTTGGTCGGAAGTCTGAATTGGGCGGTTCTGTCGGCGGCAATGCAGGACATGAAGCCAGTTTTTGAGCAGTTCGGCGTGACGCTATCCGTGAATTTTACTGCTGGCGATTTCGCCGATTTGAAACTCCCGGAGCGGGTTCTTGCCGCATTGAACGCTGCGAAACTTCCGCCAGCGTTCCTCAATATCGAGTTGACCGAAGACGCTGTCATTGAGGATCTGCCGAAAGCTTTGGATTCCATGATGCGCCTCAGGATGAAGGGGGTTGGCTTGTGGCTGGACGACTTCGGGACGGGGTACTCCGGTTTTGATCAGATTCGCAGATTACCGGTGAGCGCCCTCAAGCTGGACCGCTCATTCATGCCTACCGACGAGCACTGGGAAGAGCAGGTGATTTTGTTCCGGGGTTTGGTGGATCTGGCTGGAAAGCTTGGCCTGCCCTGCATTGCCGAGGGAGTTGAAACGCCCCGGCAACTGGAACTCATGCGCGAACTAGGGTGCAGCCGGGCGCAAGGCTTCCATTTTGGACGCCCCATGCCAGCGAAGGAATTTGCTGGGTGGATGGCGCTGCACACCAGTTACGCCGCAGGCGTCGCCGCGTAATTGGAACTACATCACGTACAGCATTAGGTACACGACCACTCCGGTCACGCTGACGTAGAGCCAGATCGGCAATGTCCACTTGGATATCGCCTTGTGCCGGGCTACCTGCATCCGGAGTCCGCGGTTCAGGCTGATGGTGGCAAGAACCGGCACCGTGAACGCGAGCAGCACGTGGGAAATCAGGATTGTGAAGTAGACAATCCGCAGAAATCCGGTGCCCTTGTAGGGTACGGAACCGACGTGGGCGTGGTAGACCAAGTAGCAGCCGAGGAATAGGATCGAGACGGCGAAGGCGGCCATCATGCACCACTTGTGTGCGTCGATTTTCTTCTGCTTGATGAGGATCAAGCCAGCGGTCAGGAGCACGGCCGCAGTTCCGTTGAGCGTGGCGTTGACTGCAGGGAGTTGTGTGTAGTCCATCTAGGTTTTCTCGTCCTCGAGTCGGGCTGCGTCCTTGGCGATTTTGTCGACCGGGTTGCCGTCGGCGATTCCGTAATAGCCGCGGATGCGGCCCTTCCGGTCCACCAGGACAAATCGGGTGCTGTGGTCTATGCCGTTGCCCACGCTTCCAAGGTGGAAGGCGTCCTTGCCGAGCATGTTGAGGGTTTCCTTCGAGCCGGTGAGAAAGCTCCAGCGCGATTCGTCGGCCCCGAAGCGTTTGGCGTACTGGGCGAGGGCGGCGGGGGTGTCGTTGTCGGGGTCGACGGTGAAGGAGACCATGCGCAGGCCCTTGGATGTGGCGTTTTGGATCGCGCGCATGTGGGAACTCATGCGTGGGCAGGGGCCTTGGCAGGTGGTGTAGATGAAATCGACCACCCATACATGTCCATAGAGCGAACGGCCGTCAAATTTCCGCCCCTGCTGGTCAGTCAGTTCGAAATCGGGAACGTCACCGAAAATCTTCAGGGGTTGCTCCGGGGCGCACCCCGCAAGCAGGAGGAACAGGCCGAGGCTGGGAATCCACTTGGTCAACATTACTGGGTGAACATTAAGACGCCGGACGGTCGAAGACCATCAGCGTATAAATCAGGGGCAGATATATCACGGATGCCAGGAGCACTTGGCGGGCACGAATATTTGTGCGGTCGAAGGCGACGCGAACTCCCGTATACAGGAACCACGCCCCCAGGATGAGGGAGCCGATGAAGTAGACTTTGCCCGTCATGCCCAGAAGTACGGGGAACAGGCTGATCGGGATCAGCGTGGAGGCGTAGAGGACGATTTGGCGGGCTGTGGAGAGGCCGTCGGGCTCGACCACGGGCAACATGCGGATTCCGGCGCGGGCGTAATCCTCGCGGTACATCCAGGCGATGGCGAGGAAGTGCGGGAACTGCCAGATGAAAAGGATGGCGAAAAGCGCCCACGCTTCCTGATTCAAGGCTCCGTACGATGCCGCGTAGCCCATCAAGGGGGGCATCGCGCCGGGTACCGCACCGATGACCGTCGACAGGTGGGATCGTTTTTTCAGCGGCGTATAAACGAAGAGGTATCCGGCCAGGGTCAAAAGACCCAGGAAGGCGGTGAGCCAATTGACGCCGAAGCCGAGATCGAAAAATCCGGCCGCGGCGACCACGATGCCGAACCACAGTGCTCGCGGGGCCGACATCTTGCCCATCGGGAGGGGGCGTCCGGCGGTGCGGCGCATTTGGGCGTCCGAGGTGCGCTCGAACCACTGGTTCAGCGCCGCCGTGCCGGACGCGATCAGGCCGGTCCCGAGCATGGTGTGGAACAGGAGGAGAATTCCGGCTCGCGTGTGCCAGTCGCTCGAAGTTCCCGGGTGGATTCCGAAATAATAGCCCACGCCGGTGCTCATCAGGATGAGCCAAGTGATGCGCGGCTTGGTGAGCTCGATGTAGTGCTTCATTTAGGCTGCGGATACAACGTTTCTTCTTACCAGTATGGCAAGCGAAACACTGGCGGCCATGGTGAGTGCGCCCACCGCAACGTGGAAGACGGTGAAAGTGACCATCAGGGGCATTGGCTGCACGGAATCGGCGTAGGCGATGCGGGTCATGTAGGCGGCGATTCCGAGGAACACCTGGCAGAAGGTGATGGAAATCAGTGTCAGTGCTCCAAGCCGGAGTTCGCGGTTCGACGAATAGTTGAGCAGGATCCGCACCACCAGCCACAGGATGACGCCGGTCACGATGGGCGATCCGGAGATGTGGTAGATGGAGCCGAAGGCCTTGTGGCGTGCGGCGGCACCGAGGCCCAACTGGCAGAGGACGCAAATGGGCGCGGCGATGGAGAGCTTTCGGATGGGTGCGGCCACGACCTCGCCGATTGTCGAAGCGCCTTTCAGCCACCAGTCGGAGGTGAAGAGAACGATCGCCACCGTGGTGGAGAAAAATAGCTGTGCCAGCGAGGCATGGGTGGAGGAAACCCACCAAGGCAAGAGCATCAGGACGGTGATTCCTCCCAGAATCCCCTGGGTGATCACCGCAAGCAGGGCCGCTACACCGAGCCACTTCATCCATTTGCGCTTTTCCGCGATCCAGAGCCAGACCAGCGACACGATGGTGAACATGCCGACGGTGGTGGCGATCATGCGGTGGCCGTGTTCGTAGAAGATGCCGCCTTCCATCGGGGGCATGAGCTTGCCGTAGGACAGGGGCCAGTCGGGGACCGAGAGTCCGGCGTCACGGCTGGTTACGACGCCGCCGGCCACCACCAGGAACAGCGTGCAGAGCGCCAGTAGCAGGGACCAGCGGTGGAGTCCACGGTTGTAGGGGAAGGGGGTGGGGTTAGGAGCCATATGTGAATTCGATGCTCGCGGTGCCGCTGGGCGCGACAGTAACTTTGCCTTCCTTGCGTCCGTATTTTTCGTGGACGGCCTCGATGGTGTAGGTGCCGGGGGGCACACCTTTGAGTACGAAGGTTCCGTCGTCGGCGGTCACGAAAAAGAAGGGGTGGGGGGAGACGCCGACGTAGGCTCGCATCCAGGGGTGGACGCTGCATGTGACGGGGAACAGGACTTCCTCGGCGGGGAATTTTTTGAACTTGTGCTCGGCGCGGGGCGGTTGGGACTCGTTCCAGGCGGCGTTGCGCTCGCATTCGGCGTGCACGTTGTGGTTGACGGGGTCGCTGTTGAGGATTTCGAAGTCTTGTCCCTCCATCAGGCCTTGGACGCGGGGGGCGTACATGCAGCCGTTCTGGTCGAGCTTGGCGGGGGTGGCGGGCATCGGCCACTTGGCGGGGGAGAGGCCGGACTTGATCCACACGAAGACGTTGCGGAGAGTGCCGTTGGGGTTGACAACGACGGTCTCGGCCTTGACGGGGGTCTTGTGCTGCCGTTCGCACTGCGGGTTCGACGACATGTCGATGACGGGCATCACGGGTGGGGTGCCGGTGAACAGGACACGGCCCGAGACGGTTCCGGCGGTGGCCGGATCGACATGGGCTTCCGGGAGACTGGCGTTGGTTGCGACCGCAGGGGCGGTTTCGTTTTTCGGGCCACTTCCGCATGCCGCCAGCAGAAGCAGGGGGAGGAGGGCCAGAGGGTGTTTCAAGATTTATTTTCGCACAGGGGCGGGGGAGGGGATTTGGCACATTGAAACTGCATGCCGAAGCTTGTCAGCAGACAGCCGCAGCGTGCGAATCGTTCGCGTGGTAGGAACTGCGGACCATTGGACCGGCCTCCACATGGGCGAAACCCATTTCCATGCCAGCCTTCTTTAGGTCCGCGAATTCGGACGGGGCGACGTAGCGGACTATCGGTAGGTGCTTGGGCGACGGGCGCAGATACTGGCCCAAAGTCAGGATGTCCACGTTGTGGGCCTTCA
>CAITMP010000374.1 GCA_903893525.1 uncultured Acidobacteriia bacterium
CCGCATGGTCCCGGTAATGGTACAGCGGCTCATCCACAAGCTGGACGGTGGCCCCATGCTCCAGCAGGCTCCAGATCAAATCCAAATCGTCGACCCCAGGTGTGTCCCCCAGGGTCTCGTCGACACCCCCGGCGAGCAGGATCGCTTCGCGGCGGATCAGAAAGAAGTGTCCTAGAAAACTCGCTCTCTCGAAGTTATCGGTGCAGGCCAAGTAACGGCGCCACACGTCCGTACGATGCAATTGCTTGAGCTCCGTCCGCCCATCCTCAGCGTAAACATCCATTGCGGTACTGACAAGGTCCACATGGCTGAATAGGCACTTTTCGACGCAATCCAATGCGATCCAATCGTCGGTCAGCAGGAAGCCGATCCTGTCAGTGTTTGCGAGGGAGATCCCATGGTTGAGGGCACCCGCGAACCGCTTGCCGGGGGGACGTTCCACAACCCTCAGGTTCCGGAATCTCGGCTCCAACGCCGCCAGCACGTGCCGGTTCGATTCGGGAGTGAGCGGCGAAGTCACCACGATCACTTCCACTGGAACGGTCTGTTGGACGGCGGAAAGCACCGACTGCTCCAGCCATTCGTCCACTTGGCGCAGCAGCGGCATCACGATGGTCGCGCAGGGCTGGGGGCCCTTGGGTCGCTCAAGGACCGCGTCTGGATGTCCGCGGAAGACACTCGGAGGTTTCCTGTGCCGGTTCAGAAGGCGTCCAGCATCTTTTCCCGTCCGATAAACGTGGCGTAGCAAGCGGCGTTGCCAATCGGGCAACTCCGCAGCAGCACCGGAATCGACCACGGCGGGCTCGCTCGGCTCAGGGCTCCGGCGGCGATAGTCCCGAATCAGCTTTTCATGCACCCGGCGCAGTTCCGTGCCGTAGTAGCCGTGACGGAATCCTTCACGGGCAAGGCCAAACAGGGTTTCGTGGTTCTTGTGCCAGACAGTTGCGCCGTCGGCGTAGCCAAACCTGGCTCCAGCCCGTGCCAAGCGGAAGGAAAAATCCGAATCCTGTCCACGCAGCCAGCGCGCGTCGAAGCCGTCCACCTTTCGGTACCAGCAGACGCTGGTCGCAAAGTTGGCGGATGCCACGTAAGGTGGCCGACTTTGTTCAATCGCCGAACGCTGGTCGTGGATCTCGTCCCCGAACTTCCCAATAGCCCCCGAGCCGAGCAGCGTGCGAATCGGCCCTCCGGTCACGTCCGCCGCGCCAGATTGAAGGGGGGAGAGCAGCCGCTTGAGCCAATCGGGATGCACGACGCAATCGCAGTCGACAAATGCGAGCCAATTGCCGCGCGCCACCCGGACACCGGCATTGCGCGTCGGTCCGGCGCCCCTCCAAGCCTCCTGCAACCGGATGATGCAGTCCCCGTACGATTCCAAAATCTGCCACGAGGCGTCCTTCGAGCCGTTGTCGACACAGATGATTTCGGTCGGCATGCCGTCAGAGTCGAGAGCCAGCAGGGAATCCACACATGCGCGTATGGTTGCCTGACCGTTATATACAGGGACAATGATCGAGACTTCCACCCGTTCCACGGGTTTGGCGAGGGTCATTCGGTTACTATTCTTCCGATGCTAGCGCGAAGGTCGATCCGAAGCGGCTTCGCCTTCAGTTGTGGCGCGCGAACACGGCACCAAGCCTCGAAAATGCCGCTCTTGGCGCATGATCGCCAAACCGGGCTCGTTGCCATGAGCGAGTTCAGCAATTGGAGGTGCTGCGGCAGCGGCAAGCCCGGAATCATCCCGACCACTACCGTGTCTACTCGGAATTGGTCGAGTCGGTTCTCGATGCCCGTCGGGGTATCCACCAGCAACTGGTAGTAGTCACCGTTCCAGTCCATGGACGCGAACGCCTTCGTTCCCCGGATCACAAAGCTCGATGGTCGATGCTCGGCAGCGGCAACGGCGGCGATCCAAGGCCCTTCGATATCCCCGTTGCCCGCCACCAAAATCCGTCCGGGTGTATGCACCTGCGCCACAAAGGAGGCGAAGCCGTAGTGGTGCAGGACTGGAATTCGAAAAGGAAACAGGCAAATGGCGGCCAGACCAAGCGCGGCCCGCACTCGCGGGGGGATTCTGGGATGGCACAGCGGCACAAGGCAAAGGAGAACCAAGGCTGGAAACAGGATCATCCAGTGGCGGTGTTCCTTCATTGCCCGGACGAAAAAGGAGCCGCTCGAAACCGAAAGTAGGAAGGCCGATGCAGCCAAGGCCTCGTGGCTTGCTCGTCCCCTGTCGGCAAACAGGGTGGCGATGAAACCCAGCACCGCCAGGACGCACACGCCGTATCCGCCGAAGCTGACGAGCTGTTGGATGCTCCAAGGCGAGTCGAAGCCAATGCCAGCAACATCCCGGACAAATCGAATCATCGTCGCGGGCCAAGCCATCGAGATACACGCGACCACCGCGACGAGCGCGCACCCAGTGCCGACAATCCAACGGGACCGCAGCAAGCGGCTTTCCCCGACCATGGCAATGCAAAAAATCGGCGCGGGCAGCAGTAGGAGCCCTGTTCCCTTAATCGAGGCGGCGAACAGGAGCCAAAAGCCTGTCCATAACACCAAACGGAATGACGGTTGTGCCAGCAGCCGCACCGTCGCATCCAGTAGTGCCGCACCCGCCAGGAGGCAGGGGGCATCCGCCATGCAACTGCTGTAGCTGGCCGAAACTACCGGCGAGCACACCATCAAGGCGGTGGCGGCGAGTGCAAGACCCAATCCGGCCGTGCGTCTCGCAAGGCGGAAGACGATCATCGACGCAGTCCAAGTGCAGGCGCCTTCCAGCAGCAGCGTGGAAACCCGGGACGGGGAGAAAAGCATCCACCAGAGGGACTCCATGATTGCAAATCCAGGTGGCCACCGGGAAAGCCCTACTCTCGGATAGTGGAGGTAGTAGCGCAGGCCCCAATCTACGGGGTTGCCGCTGGGCAGCGCCTTGAAGTAGTCGAAGAACAACAGGCCCGTCACGAACTGGCCCGACTCGTCTGGATGTTTGTTGAAGTCCGCCTGCCATGCCCCGCAAGCGGTTTGTATTGTAAGAATCAGAATAAGGACAGCCGAGCCGGTCAACACCTGTTCCAAATATCCAAAGGAACGGATTCGTCGCTCGATGTCAGTCACAAGTCTTGGGAACAACTTGGGGGGAAACGGCCTTCTATGGGCCGGAGAGATCTTTGAAACAGTGAGTGGTGGCGGAAGTGGGGGTCGAACCCACACGAAGAGTGAACTTCGCCAGATTTTGAGTCTGGTGCGTCTGCCAGTTCCGCCATTCCGCCACGGGACTGCTTTCATCATCATACCGGATTTCCAACCAAAAGTCATCGTCGGAAAGCAAATTCTAGTCGGCGAGGCCGTCGTGCGGCAGTTTTTAGGCAGACTGCTTGCGCCGGTGAATTTCATCGTGGTGGACGTTGCAGAGGGTGGCAAGATTGTCCGCCGAATTTGCTCCCCTGTCCTTATGGTGAAAAACGTGGTGCAGCTCCAGCATCTTTCGAGGGTCTTCAGAGCGCAGGTCCGCTCGACTCCAACCACATTCCACGCATTTGAATCCATCACGCTGCAGCACCGCCACTCGAACGATGTCCGGGATCGAGCGGTCGTGCTCGTAAGTTTGTCTGTCCTCCTCCAAAACGTAAACGCCAACGTCCAGGTCGTCCCGACCACTGTTGCGGGTAACAATAGGCCAGCCATGTTCCGTTCTGAGTTCACGGACCCGGCGAGCCCACTCTTTCTTGTCCGCCGCCAGATATTTCAGCTCTTCACCAGTGATCTTCTCGCCGACATTTCGGCGGAAATATTCGATGATCTTGTCCGATACGGATAGCTTCTTTCGCCGGACCTCGTTGAGTACATTCCAGCGGTGGGCAGCGTGACGATCTTGTTCCACACTCATCAGCACGTATTGGTCTGGCCGGATCCGCGACGGGTGGACACCGAGCAAGCCTCCGAAATTTGTCGAATCCCCTTGGCCGTCGGTGGCTTGAGCCTCCGACAATATGTCATGGAAAGTGACTCCAGAGTAAATCGACCACCCGAATTGAACACGGAGTTCCCTCACGCGACGGGCCCATTCAGCGATTCCAGAGACCACCATAAGTTCTTCGCCGTCAATGATGGTTGCCGGATGCATCTTGAAATATGCGATGATCCTTCGCGGGCGGAGGCGGCATCCGCTACGGGGACTAGGGAACACCCCAAATCCCGGAGCTTATGGAAAGCCGGAATTAGCGCAATCACCTTTGCCCTCAGGTCGGAACTTCTGAGTTCTACCGCGAAATTCTCGAGAAGGGTGACCAAAGCGACCCGAAGAGACTCGGGCTGGTCAGGGTGCGACCGACGTGCCAATACTTACCTCCAACGAAAATCCGGGCATGACCATTGGCCTGAGCACGCTTTGTTCTGAACGAAGCAACTGCTTGATCAGTTGCTCGCCGATGTACTGTGTATAGGCTGGCGGGATCGCCTCATTCAGCTCATTCTTGGTCATCCAGTCAATGCCCATCGCATCACTTGCTGCAGCGACCGTGCAGTTTCCTCCACCGGTAACTGAGACAAAATCCCGCATCTCGTCGGTCTTTCCGAACTGCCCCTTCCGCTTGTCAAAGGTATGGACCAGCGGATGTTTGCCATGTGGTGGAGCAAGGAGAAGGAAATTCGTCTCGAAAAGCCGATGGCGAAGCACGCGAAGTCCGGGAAACATGGTGCCGCACAGAATCACGGGATTCAACAGCGGCGCTCCATCCACATTCTCAATCACATATGGCAGCCCTGATCGATTCAAGAGATCCCGAACTGGCTCAACCAACCGGGGCCATGCATCGGCATTTCCATTTCTCTTTGCGAGATCTGAGTAGGATTGACACGGAGGGGAAGCGTGGATCGCATCGAAGGTCGCAATAAACGCGGAATCGATGGCGAGTGCATCCGCCTGAAGGAACTCAAACGGATACCGCGGCTGTGGTTTGAGGTCAATACCGACAACCTCGAACCCGGCACGGTGGTACCCCACGGCAGCACCGCCCGCACAGCAGAAAAGATCAAGAAGCCGGGGCTTCCCGCTACTTCCACTTCGTCGCGAACTCAGGGTACGTGTCCACACGAGACTCATGGTTGGGGGTATGGCAAGCCGACAGCCAAACTGCGAATGGCAGGTAAGCCCTTTCCTAAGAATACACGGGCTTCACCGAGGCCACGATCTCCGTCCCATTCCTGCACGAAATCCCCTACTGGAATCCATTTTGGAACGCGAGGTGCGGTTGTGTGATGCCATTCGACCGCATCCGGAAAAATATTTGAGAAAAATCCCGCCCCCGTGCACTCCCTCAAAGAGGATCTCTTTACATGACGGAAGTGGAGAAGCGCAAGGCAATCGACCTTGCGCTCATGGCAATGGACAAGCAGTTCGGCCGTGGTGCCGTTCTGCGGCTGGGGGCGAACAATGTTGTCCCCGTTTCAGTCATCTCATCGGGCTGCATCTCCCTCGATTCCGCCCTGGGCGCTGGCGGTTTCCCCCGCGGCCGGGTCATCGAGATCTTCGGACCGGAATCGTCGGGAAAAACAACCCTGGCGCTCCAAGTAATCGCCCAAGCCCAAAAGACCGGTGGTGCGGCCGCATTCATTGATGCCGAGCACGCTCTCGACCCCACCTACGCCCGCAAACTTGGCGTCGACATCGACAACCTGCTGGTCTCCCAGCCCGATACAGGCGAACAGGCCCTCGAAATCACGGCTGCCCTGGTGCAGTCCGGTGCTATAGACGTAATCGTTGTCGATTCCGTGGCAGCCTTGGTACCGAAGGCCGAACTGGAGGGCGAGATGGGCGACAGCCACGTCGGTCTCCACGCTCGACTGATGTCCCAAGCGCTCCGCAAGCTCACCGGCACCGTTTCGCGGACGAACACATGCATGATCTTCATCAACCAGATCCGCGAGAAGATCGGCGTGATGTTTGGTAGCCCCGAAACCACCACCGGCGGCCGGGCGCTCAAGTTCTACGCCTCCGTGCGCGCCGATGTCCGGCGGATTGGCGCGATCAAGGACGGCGAAACCGTCATCGGCAACCGCACCAAGGTCAAGGTCGTCAAGAATAAGGTGGCGTCGCCGTTCCGGGAGGCTGAATTCGACATTCTCTATGGGGAGGGCGCGTCACGCGAAGCCGACCTCATCGACACCGGCGTGGCTCAAAACCTGGTGGACAAATCGGGATCGTGGTTCAGCTACAAGGGCGAACGGATAGGGCAAGGACGCGAGAACTCCCGGAACTTCCTAAAGGAACACCCGGAAAAGGCGCAAAAGCTGGAGGACGAACTCCGTACTGCTTTGGGATTGGCCCCGAAGGCCAAAGCCGCAGCCGTGGCTTGATTCCAGCGGCAAACTGCGCAAGTTCGCAATCTCCTGCCCGACACGGCGATATAATAGGCGTCGCAAAGGTTGGGAGACGGAAAACTCATGCGTAGACATATAAGGATGTGCATTCTGGCCGCTACGGCCACATGCGTGTTCGCCCAGGCACCTGCCCCGCAAGGCACGGCGACAGGCGGACGGGGCCGTGTTGCCCGTGGTGGAGGCGGCATGTTGGATCAGGCCGGTTCCGCTGACAAACACATTCTCGACGAAGTGGCGGCTGAACGCGGCAAGAAGGTGTACATCGCCGAGTGCATCACCTGCCACGGTGCATCCGCCCGCGGCGGCTCCGTGCCGCCCAACGACGGACCGGATCTGGTCCGATCCCTCACCGTACTCCACGATCGGTACGGCAGCACCGTCGGACCGTTCATCCTGAAGAACCACCCGATGCAGAGCGGTAGGCCCGCCTCCAGCCTCTCCCAAGCGCAGATTGAAGACTTGGCCGACTTCCTGCACCTCAAGGTGGCCGACACCATGCGGACCTCCCCGCTCTTCCACGCCCAGAACGTGCTCGTCGGCAACGCAGCTGCGGGCGAGGCCTTCTTCAAGGGTGACGGCAAATGCACCCAGTGCCATTCCGTGACCGGCGATCTGAAGGGCTACGGCAGCAAATATGAAGCCATCGACATCCAACAGCGATTCCTCTTCCCCCGTCCCGGTGGACGTGGCGGACGTGGCGGCGGACGCGGAGGCGGCAAGCCGATCACGGTAACGGTCACTCCTGCTACCGGCCCCGCCGTCAGCGGCACCATCGACCGCTTGGACGATTTCAACGTCTCCCTCCGCGACAAGGACGGCGTCTACCACGCCTTCGCCCGCTCCGCCAAAGTCAAGGTTGAGGTCACCGACCCCTACAAGGCCCACAACGAACTGCTCGACCGCATCACCGATACCAACATGCACGACGTTACCGCCTACTTGGAGGGCCTGAAATGAGATTCCCGCACACGATTATCGCCTTCGCAGCCCTCGCAGCCTCGCTGTTCGGACAAGAACCGCTGAATCCGGCCAAGCTCCTCCAACAGCCCACCGACACGTGGCCCGGCTACAACGGTGACTATTCCGGTCGCCGCTTCAGCCCCTTGAAGTCGATCAACTCCACCAACGTCTTCAACATGAGCCTCCAGTGGATCTATCGGTCCACAGCTCCAGGCGCGGCCGGCGTTGCCATCAAAGGTACGCCGCTCGAAGTCAACGGCGTGGTCTATCTCACGGCTCCGGACCATGTCTGGGCCCTTGACGCCCGCAACGGCCATGAACTCTGGCACCACGCACACAAGTCGCAGGGCGGTATCCATATCGGCAACCGTGGCGCAGCGATCTACGGCAACTGGCTCTATTTCGAAACACCCGACTGCCAGCTCGTCTCCCTCAACATCAAGGACGGTTCCGAGCGCTGGCACAAACAGGTTTGCGACCTCGACCAGATGTACTACGCCTCCGTCGCCCCGATCATCGTGAAAAACCACGTGCTGGTCGGCGTCAGCGGCGACGATCTTGACATTCCCGGCTACTTCGAGTCACGCGACCCGGAGACGGGCGATTTGCAATGGCACTGGTCCGCAGTCCCGCTCAAGAAAGGCGACCCCGGCTACGAAACCTGGCCCAATCTC
>CAITMP010000375.1 GCA_903893525.1 uncultured Acidobacteriia bacterium
CTCCAGATCCACAAGACGCCGAATGACATGAAGATCGAGGCTCGGAATATTCGGCTGAAGACGTTCTAGGTGCGGCGCGACTATCGGAAGTGGCTGGAACGCCAAGGTTCCAGTGAGAACACAATTCGCGGCAGAATATCCGAGACGTCGCGCCTGGAAAGCTATTACGGAGATTTGGATGCTCTTTACCTAGGTGATCGGCTAGCCGGATTGGTGAGCCTCCTTTGCTATTCGACAGAGGACCAAAGGCGTCGCCGACCGAATCCTACAAAGATTCCGATTGATGGGGACCTTCGAAACAACCTCGCGACGTACAAGAGTGCGGTCGAGTTGTATCGAAGGTTTCGGGATTCCGAAGGCGACTCAGCGCTTCCAGACGAACCCCGTGCGTTCGCGGTGGATCCGTTCGCGGTGGATCCGTTCGCGTCTTCCGATGAGGAAGAAATCCAACGAATTGGCCTTGAGCGGGATCTGCAAGTCGCCCTGCGGAAACAGATCTCGCAATTGGAATCCGGCCTGACCATCGTGGATGGCGGAACCGAGCGCAAGGTTGAGTCGGGCTTTATTGACATCACGGCACGTGATGAGGCCGGCGTTACGGTCGTGGTTGAACTCAAGGCCGGAACCGCAGTTCGAGCGGATGTCGGGCAAATCTTGAGCTACATGGGCGACGTCTCGACCGAAGAGTCGGTCGGAGCCGTTCGCGGCATATTGGTGGCCCATGATTTCCATACCAATGCGAAGTCGGCGGCACGAATGGTGCCGAACTTGGATCTCAGAAAATACAGTGTGAAATTCCTGTTCTCAGACGGCCACGACTAAGCTATCAGGCCCCCATCCACGCATCCTAATGCCGCTTATGGCTGCGAAGCTGTATTTTGACATTGGGGTTGTCCCGCGGGCAGACGATTCGGGAACCGAAACCGCCGTAGAATATAGCTATGACCCTGCCCTCCGGCCTACAATTGCCAGACGATCAGATAGCGCAAATCTGTCGGCGGTACAAGATTCGCGAAATGTCGATCTTTGGTTCGAATGCCCGTGGCGACGCCGGTCCCGATTCCGACGTCGATGTTCTGGTGGAGCTTCAGCCGGACGCGCGCCTCGGGTGGGAGTTCTTTGGAATTGCCGAGGACATGGAACAGCTACTGGGGCGGAGGATCGACTTGGGCACCAAGGATTCGCTCAAGTCGCACGCAAGACCCTCCGCATTGGCCGAAGCGGTTGTCGTCTATGCTGCGTGACGCGTTTTGCCTTGATGAAATGCTGCAGGCAGCCGAGCAACTGCTAACACTTCTGGGCTCAGACGACGCGGAACTCAAGTTCCACCGGGACCGCGAGTTCCGCCATTCGGTCCTGTTTGAATTTGTCGTATTGGGCGAACAAGTCGCTGGACTGTCGTTGGAGTTCCAATCGAGACACCCCGAAGTTCCGTGGCGGCGCATCGCGGCCTTTCGGCATCGGGTCGCCCACGGCTACTTCGATCTGAGCTTGGAGGTTGTTTGGCAGATTTGGAACGACCAGATTCCAGTATTACGGCACCAATTGAAGTCGGTACTGACAGCGGAGTTCCCCCGTTTGGAGTAGTTCCGCCCCCCTGTAATCTTCCTGAAACCCCGACGCGCTAACATAGCGCATCTGACCCCTTCCAACAAAACCGTCGCCCGCGTTTTCGCCGGTACTTGGCTGGCTTACGGCTCGCTGTACCTTTGCCGCAAGAACTTCAGCGTCCTCATGCCATTTTTCGCAGCGAACCTGCACTTTTCCCACCGCGATCTGGCGCAGCTGGTTTTCCTCTACAGCGCCATGTACGCGGTGGGGCAATTCATCTCCGGCACTCTGGCGGACAGGATGGGTCCGAAAAAGCTGGTCGCCGCCGGGATGCTGCTCTCCGCACTCTGCTCGGCATCCATGGCTATCGCCGCGGGTATGCCCGGCGTTTTCGGCATTCTGGCAGCTCTGCAGATCGTCAATGGACTCTCCCAGGCCTGCGGGTGGCCGGGCGTACTGAAACTGACGGGAGCGTGGTTCGATTCGGCGCATCGCGGGGTGCTGATGGGATGGTGGAGCACATGCCTCGTGGTCGGCGGTTTCGCCGGCACCACGGTAGCAACGTGGTTTGCGACCAGCGGCTTTCAATCCGGTTGGAAAATGGGCGCGACAGGGCCGGCGGGGGTACTGGTGGGAATGTGCGTCGTTTTCTTCGCGCTGACCGTGGAACGACCGCGCCAAACATCAACCAAGGAATCGCGTGCCTCGGCCACGTCAAACGCCTGGGGCGAAGTCCTCAGGTCGGATGCGCTGCGCAGCATCGTCGGCGGTTATTTCTGTCTCAAGCTGATGCGCTATACATTCCAGTTCTGGCTACCACTCTACATGGTGGAGAAACTGAAATATGGCCCAGGGGAAGCGGGATACTCATCCGCCGCCTATGAACTGGTTGGATTCCTCGGCGTGCCCTTGGCGGGCTACCTGTCCGACAAAGCATTCAAGGGAGCAAGGTTTCCGGTCGCCGCCACAATGATGTTCGCGCTCTCCGTCGTCTGCATCTTTTTCCCATGGATGAGCGCTCTAGGCCGGATCGGCAACTTGGTCGCCATCGGCTTGGTCGGAATTCTCACGTTCGGCCCCGATACGCTGACTGCGGGTCCGGCAACCCAGGACGCAGTCGGCCCTAGCGCTACCGCAACAGCTGGAGGTTTCGTAAACGGAGTAGGATCCATCGGCCAACTGCTGTCCCCGGTACTGGTCGATTTCACTGTCGCCAGATTCGGGTGGGATGGGCTGTTTGGAATCTTCGTGGTTGTGGCTGCCCTCGGCGGGGTGTCACTCTCACTCATGGTGCGCCCGGAAACACGGGCACTCAAACTCAAACACGCGGACTGACGGCGGACCTACTGGATGTAGCCAACCGGCTCCAAGCAAAAGTGGGAATCCTGACGGCGCTCGATCATCTTCGCGGTCGTGTGGATCGCTTCCTCAAGCCCGATGTTTCCGTTGCGGACACCCAAGAGTTCACCGCTCCACTTGCAGTACTCCACGATCTTGAAGCGTAGTGTCATCGGGTCTACTGCACCCGCGAACATCGCTTCGTTTCGCAACGCCTGTGTGTTTGGCATTTCCATTGTCATAGTTTTGTTACCGAATTGCGCTTTCCGAGCTGTTCAGTATTCAACTCTTGATACGCAGTTCCTACTCTATTAGTGCGCCGAGCACCCCTGAAGTTTCCAAAATCTTGATCGACAGTACTGATACCGTCCATAGGCAAAACCCAATACCGCACGTTGGGGGCCGTATAGTACTGATCGACGGAACGCACCAAAACCTTTAGACTCAGACGCAAAAAAGTCGGCGGCGACCGCGGGCAAACATGCACCCGTGCGATCACCGCCGATAAATCATCGAGAATAATCCCTCCGATTAGGGGAGGATTCCAAAAACACCGAGACCGGCCATTAAGGTTGCCGCGTTGACGGGAATCGCTGTTGTCAAGAGCCCCGCCGCCGGGCCATCATGCGCCAGGAGCGAACGCACCTCGGCCAGGACCACCAGATCCGCGCAGGCCCAACGGAGGAACCGGTCCTGTTCGTCCAGCGGCAGGTCCGCCGACTCGAGGAACAGTTCCTCCACCAACTGGTACTTCCCGGTGTCCATGGTACTACCCGAGGAACCCGAGGTCGCTGTTCGGGAAGTTGCCGATGCTCGGGAAAATCGACTGCATGCTCCCTGGACCCACGCCGAACCACTTCGCCAAAGTCGCGGCATACTGCGTGACCGAAGTCGTCGGGATCATCGCCCCGCCACCCGTTGCGTCATACTGACCGCCGAGCGCCAATACCGGGAAGTTCCCGTACATGCTCCCGCCCTTCACCGCCCCGCCGATGGCGAAGTGGTGGCTGGCCCAAGCATGGTCGGTACCGCTGCTGGAGTTCGGCTGCAGGGTGCGGCCGAATTCCGACGTGGTGAAGGTCGTCACCTGCGGCGAAATCCCCAACTCCACCGTCGAGTTGTAGAAGGCAGCAATCGCCGGGCTGAGCTGCGCCAGCAAGGCATCCTGGTTGGCCAGCTGCGAGCTATGCGTGTCGAAACCGCCCAGAGTGCAGAAGAAGATCTGCCTGTTAAGGCCGAGCTGGGCACGCACGCTCATGATCCGCGCCACCATCTTCAACTGAGCCGCCAAGCCGTTGTTGGAGGGGAAAACGGTGTTGATCACGGGTCCCGCAGCCAGCAACCCGTTCAGGGTATTGGCGTTGTTGGAACCGCGGGTGAAGATCCCGTTGGAGGACTGCACCAGCTTCAGCCCGTTGTCGAAGCTGAGCAAGGACTGCATCCCCTGCTGCCGCGCCGTATTGCCCTGGATGCCGGAAACTTGAACTGCGCCAGTCGGTGGAACCACCGAGGGGAAGTTCTGGTTGCCGGTGCAGAACATGCCGCAACCGGAGGCGTCCACCACCGGCGGAAAGATCGCCCCGGCATTCTGCGCTTGCACGGCGTCTGCCAACCGACCGCCCCAGCCTGTACTGATCAGGCCATTCGGGACCGTGGTCTGCCACTGGTTGGCCTGGTCGGAATGCGAGAACAGGTTGGCAGGCACGGCTGATCCATTCAGGTAGCTGGTGCGGTCCAAGCCCGGGGCGACCAGCATGCCCACGTTGGTCAGGATCGCCGCCTTGCCGCCGTTGTAGAGCTGCTGCAATTCCGTCAACTTCGGGTGGAGTCCGTAAATGTCGGTGCCGTTTTGAATCGGCAACAAGGAGGCCTGGGGAAGTGCCAAGTTCTGCCGCGCCTGCTGGTACAGATTGATGCCTTGTGCTGCGGTCGAGATCGGGATCACCGTATTGTGCCCGTCGTTGCCGCCCGCGAGGAAGATGCAAACGAGCGCCTGGTAGCTCCCGCCACCCGCCGCGAAGGCGTTCATTTCGCCGAACTTGGACATGCCGCCCAACGCGCCCAACGCCGTTACCGAGCTCAGGCCGGCCTGCAGGAAGTCTCTTCTGGATTTGATGAACATCGTCTTTCTCCTGTATGTCTCTGTGATGGAAGCTCTTGGTGGTCTGCTCTTAACGCTCTAGTGCCAGACGTTGTAGTAGCCCGAGGTCAGCAGCAGGTAC
>CAITMP010000376.1 GCA_903893525.1 uncultured Acidobacteriia bacterium
CTTTGCTACGGCCACTTTGACGTGCAGCCGCCGGACCCGCTGGAACTCTGGATTTCGCCGCCATTTGAGCCGACCGAGCGCGGCGGGAACCTCTACGCCCGCGGATCGGCCGACGACAAGGGCCAGATGTACTCGCACATCAAGGCTCTGGAGGCGCTTCGCAACGTCCACGGCACGCTTCCGTTGAATATCAAGGTTCTGCTGGAGGGCGAGGAGGAGGTCGGCGGGCTTTCCGTCGCCGCCTACGTCGAACACAATCCCGAGAAACTGCGCGCCGACATTGCGCTGGTTTCCGACACCGAAATGTACGAACCCGGCATGCCGACCCTCAAAGTCGGCCTCCGTGGTCTTCTGTATATGGAAATCGAGGCGCAGGGACCGTCGCGCGACCTCCATTCCGGCGTCTACGGCGGTGCAGCGCCCAACGCCGTCTTCGGTCTGATCGAGCTGCTCTCGAAGGCCAAGGACGCCGACGGGCATCTGCGGATTCCAGGCATCTACGACACGGTGGAACCGCCATCGGACGCCGAAAAGGCCAGTTGGGAACAGTTGCCGTTCGACGAGGCCGAGTATCTTGCCTCCGAGGTGGGGTCCACGTCACTCACGGGCGAGCCGGGTTATTCGGTGTTCGAACGCACCTGGGCGCGCCCAACCTTTGAAGTGCATGGAATCGCAGGGGGCTTTACCGGTGCCGGCGCCAAGACCGTGATCCCGGCCAAGGCGGTCGCAAAGGTCAGCATCCGGCTTGTTCCACGCCAAGATCCAGCGGTCGTGGAAGCTGCGGTGCGCCAGTTTGTAGCGGATAACGCGCCGAAGGGCGTCCGGTGCGAGGTACGGGTATTGAGTTCGGGTCCCGGCCTGATGGTGAACACTAACCATCCGGCGATCCGCGTGGCGGCCAAGGCTCTCAGTGATGTTTTCGGGAAACCGACGGTCTTCACACGGTCGGGCGGGTCTATCCCAATCGTTGGCGATTTCGCAACCCACCTGGGCATCCCTACGATCCTGATGGGCTTCGGACTCCCCGACGACGGACTGCACTCGCCGAATGAGAAGTACAACATCCGGAATTACTTCGACGGCATCCGGACGGTAGCGCATTTCTTCGAGGAATACGGGGCGGCGTCCTAGGCTGGCTGTGCCCGCGCCCCCCCCACCTTGCGGTAGGCTCCTATCTCTGGTATCGTGACCGATAGTCGGTTATATATCAGAGAGGTTACATGAGACATATTTTACGGGTGCTCGCCCTCGGTCTGGGCGCAGTTGCCTTGCCCATGTTGGCGCAAACGTTCGGTGAGATCACCGGACGCGTTACAGACGGTTCCGGCGCTGCAGTTGCCAGCGCCAAGATTACGGTGGTCAGCGTGGCCACCAATGCGGTTCGCGAAGTGGCGACCGGAAGCAGCGGGGACTATACATTCACCTCGCTTCTGCCGGGCACCTACAACCTGAAGGTCGTCAAGGAAGGCTTCAAAGCCGACGAGGGGAAAAACATCGCCCTCGAAGTCCAGCAAACGTTGCGTTTGGACTTCGTCCTGACCATCGGCCAAGTTTCCGAATCGGTGACAGTTGAAGCCAACGCGGTTCAGCTCCAAGCCGAAAACGCGACTGTCGGTACAGTTATCGACAACAAGCGGATTGTGGAATTGCCCCTTAACGGGCGCAACTACCTCCAATTGGTCGCCCTGACCCCAAATGCGACGACGCTCTCGCCGTCAGCAGGCCAAGCGGGCTCCCGCCAAGGCGGCGACCGCGCCAGCCAGTCGATCGCAGTTTCCGGCCAGCGCATCATGTTCGACAACTTCACGCTGGACGGCGTCAACAACACCGACCCGAACTTCAACACCTACGTGGTCCTGCCGTCCATCGATGCGCTGCAGGAATTCAAGGTCCAGACAGGTGTCTACCCGGCCGAGTTCGGCCATGAGGCGACCCAGATCAACGTGTCCACCAAATCGGGCGGCAATTCCTACCACGGCGCGCTTTTTGAATTCCTGCGCAACGACAAGTTCGATGCCAAGCCCTACGCCTTCACCAGCAACGCCCCGGTGAAGAGCCCGTTCAAGTGGAACCAGTACGGTTTTGAACTCGACGGCCCGGTCCGCATCCCGAAATTGTTCAACGGCAAGGACAAGCTGTTCTTCCTGGCCAACAACGAAAGCTTCCGCCAGCGCCGCAACTTCAACGGCATCTACACTGTGCCGACCGCCGCGATGTTCAACGGCGACTTCAGCGGCATCTCCAACGTGATCTACGACCCAGGCAGCAAGGCTCCTTTCGCAGGCAATGTGATTCCGGCCAGCCGGATCGACCCGATTTCGAAGAAGCTGTTGCAGTACTACCCTGCGGCGAACATCGCGACGCCGAAGATTTCCAACAACTACCAGCGCGTCGGCAGCGCCCCCATCAACAAGGATCAGTTCATTCTCCGGATGGACTGGATTGAATCGTCCAAATCGCAGTGGTCTGGCCGGTATAGCTGGGGCGACGAAAACCAGGCCAACACCGGCATCAACCTCGACGGTACGAAGATCCTGACGAATTTCGAGCAGTACATGGGTTCCAACACGCGCACGTTCTCCGCCAATACGGTCAACGAAGCGCGCTTCGGCTACACCCGTTTCTACAACTCGATCGGTACTTACCTGGCCTTCAACGAGGATGTTGTGTCCAAGGTGGGAATTCCGGGCCTGAAGCCCGGTGCCCCTGTGGTTTGGGGCATCCCGAACGTCACTTTGATTGGCTACAGCGGCTTCGGCGACAGCACGGAAGGCCCGTATGCGAACGACAACAACACGTTGCAGTTCGTGGACAACTTCTCCTGGATCCGCGGCAAGCACACCTTCCGCTTCGGTGGCGAATACCGGCGCGAGCAATTCAACCAGGTCGGCAACCAGTTTGCGCGCGGCCAGTTCACATTCCAGCCGAACGCCACGCAGAATCCGACCCTGAAGAACAACGGCGACACGTGGGGCGACTACCTGCTGGGAGACCTGTACCAGTCGGAAGCCGCGGTTGCCATCGCCAGCGCCAAGTTCAAGCGAACCGGCTGGTCGTTCTATCTTGACGACACTTGGAAGCTGACCCCGAAGATTACTCTGGCGCTCGGTCTCCGCTACGAACTGACGCCTCCTTTTGAAGACACTCTGAAGAATGCGTTCTCCGTTGCGATCCCGTTCGAGGACCGCACGCCGAACGTTTCCGACAAGAGCCGCTACCCGTACTTCATCCGCAGCGGCGGCAAATGCTCCGACCCGTACTCCGGTATCAGCATCCGTTGGCCGCAGATCACCACGAGTTGCGACGGCAGCCTCGGCACCCGCTTGGTCCAGACCGATTACAACGACTTCGCACCCCGCATCGGCATCACCTACTCACCGGATTCGAAGTGGGTTGTCCGCACCGGTGCCGGCATGTTCTACAACCAGGACACGGGCAATCCACGTTTTGACATGGCCCGCAACGTCGCTGGCCGTATCCGCGTGAATTCCGACCTGCAAAACCCGACCCTGTTCTGGACCAACGCACTCTCCAGCATTTCGGGTGGCGTAGCCAACATCACCAACCCCTATGCATTCGCCAACAAGTACGACCGCCGTACTTCCTACTCGTGGGAGTACCTGTTCAATGTGCAACGGCAACTGGGCAACAACTGGGTAGCCGAAGCCGGGTATCTCGGCTCGATCAGCCGCAAGCTGGAATTCCTGCGTGCGGTGAATGAGTCGGTTCCGGGTACGGTTGGAAACCAAGCAGCCCGCGCTCCGTATCCGAATTTCGGCCGCATCCAGTTGGTTGATAATTCCGGCAACGGTGCCTACAACTCGGGTTTCGTGAAGGTCACCAAGCGCTTCAGCAACGGCTTCACGCTGTTGAGTTCGTACACGTGGTCGCGGTCGATGGACGATTCGAGCGGCATCCGCGTCCAAGGGCAGGATACCCTCTTCCCCCAAAACAGCTACTGCCGGAAGTGCGAGTGGGCGGCCTCGGCCTTCGACACCCGCAGCCGGTTCGTTACTTCGAGCCTGTACGACCTTCCAGTCGGCAAGGGCCGCAAGTACGACTTTAAGAATGCCTTGGCAAACGGCATTCTGGGTGGTTGGCAAGCCGGTGGCATCTGGACTGTCCAGACCGGCTTCCCGGTCACGATCACAGTCGGCGGTGCGGACCGGTCCGGTACGGGTGGTGGTTTTGATCGTCCCAATCCAACCGGTGTGACTCCGTACGTTTCCAATCCCGTACCCTCCCTGTGGTGGGACAAGGCGGCCTTTACCGCCAACGCTTCTGGCACTTTCGGGAGCGCGGGCCGCAACTCCTTGGTTGGACCGAAGTACCTGACGCTGGACTTCTCGGCACACAAGGACTTCCCGATGTTCTACAAGGAAGGCCACTTGCTCCAGTTCCGCTTGGAAATGTTCAACGTGATGAACCACCCTGTCTGGGGCATTCCGAACACGAACGTAACCTCCAGCGGCTTCGGCACCATTACAGGGACCGCTGTATCGATGCGCCAGATGCAGTTGGCGTTGAAATACGTGTTCTAGACGAAGTTGGTTTCGCTTCGCGAAAAAGCCCGGTGCCGCTTGGCACCGGGCTTTTTCGTTTTTGGCTGCCGTCAACATCCCGCAATTTTCGCGCTAGACTCAAGGAATGCGTACGCTCCTCGTTGCTATTTCCGCCAGTTTTGTGATTGCCTCAGCTTCAGCCCAGTCTTCCAGGGATTTTTCGGGGACGTGGACGCTCGCGTCCGACGAAAGTGCCATCCGGGATTTCTCCGTTCCCCCGGCCCGCGTCTTGAACGTGGATCAAACGGCGGGCGTGCTGTCGGTTTCGGCAAGTCTGGAGCCGGGATTGCCCACTACCAGGCTGGTTTACCCACTGGACGGGACATCTCAAAAGAGCAGGATTGGCGATTCAACGTGGAATGCCGTGTCGAAATGGGAGGGCAACGCACTCTTGATGAACATCATCGTAAGCGGCCCGCAGGACTATTCATTGTTCGAACGGTGGAGCCGGACCGGCGATGGACGGCTGACAATCACCCGTACGGTGAACCGCCCGAGTGGGGAGACGGAGTCGATTTTCGTGTATACCTCACCCCAAGCCAGTCGCCCTGCGCCGCCGACCATAACACGGTCCGGGGAATCACCCAGACCGGCGGCGATCACGCCAACACCACAGCCGCGGAGTTCCGATTACGTTGTCGCGTCGGGCACCCGGGTCCTGATGCGGTTGACCAACCCGGTCAACACAAAACGCACGATGGCCGGGGACAGGGTCTACTTGCAAACTGCCGTGCCGGTGTTCGTGAACGGTCGTCTGATCATTCCACAGGGTAGCTATGTGACGGGGACCGTGACGGAAGCTGCCCGCGCCGGACGGTTGAAGGGCAAGGCGGCTTTGAATTTGCGGTTCGAGTCCGTTACTCTGCCCAACGGCACCACGCGGGACTTCAGGGGCCGTGCGGGTAGCGTGGATTCACGCGGCCAACTGGACCGCGCCGAGGGCCGGATTGAAGGCGACGGCAAGGGAGGCGAGGGGACGCGGCGCGTCGCACAGACCACTGCGACAGGTGCCGGACTCGGGACGATTGTTGGTGCGGCGACCGGACATGTGGGTACCGGCTTGGGCGTAGGCGCGGCAGCTGGTGCCGCAGCTGGCCTGGCCAGCGTTTTTGGGTCACGGGGAAGCGATGTGGTGATCCCTCAAGGCACCACGATGGAGCTTGTCCTGGACCGCGATTTGGTGTTCACCGACGAGGATTTGCGCCAGCGGGTGCAGTAGTCCGGTTCGCGCCAGTGCTGCATTTGCGGTCCGCCGCATCATGTGGTACTAATGAAGAGCCCCAGGTGCCAATAGGCGGAGTCGCTCCGCGAAGGCCCAACAGGGAAGTCCGGTGAGAATCCGGCGCGGTCCCGCCACTGTGAGTGAGGATGCCGCTTTCACAACCACTCGACAGATGCTGCCGGGGAAGGGAAAGCGGCGATTGGTCGTCTTTGACTGGACGCCGACACCTCCAAGCCAGGAGACCTGCCTAGGGTGACGGTACGTAAATTTTCTGCGGAGAACAGAAAATGCGGAAAAACCCTTTACCGGGCGTAAATCGCCCGTGACCTCACGGTCCACAGTTTTGGCCTTGTTCGCCTCCGTAGCGCTGATTGCGGGCGTGGTGGATCGTTTTGCGTCTCCGCCGACGGGTCCGACGCTTGTCGAAGACGGCTATCGCCGCGCTGCTACCCGAATCGGGGGCAGAAGTTATCCCCGCGAAGCCGTTGACAGCGACGGCTTCGTGGTACGAATCCCGGCGCCGCCCCGGCGGATCGTGTCGCAGTATTGGTCGATCGACGAATATCTGTACTCGGTTGTGCCGCCTGAGCGGGTAGTGTCGGTAAGCGAGAGCGCCTTTGTCGCCGGGGTTTCGAATGTTCTGGACTTCGCTCGCCGGTTCCGACCGGTTCCGGCTGGAGATCCCGAGCGAGTCCTGCGCCAGAATCCAGACCTGATTTTGGTTTCCAGCAGCAGCCGCTCGGATTTTGCCAGCCTGATCCGCCCAAGCGGCATTCCGGTGTACCGGATGTTCGTCGATTTCACCACTTTGGAGCAGATCGAGGAGTATATCCGGCTGGTGGGCTACTTGACCGGCGAGGACGGTCGCGCCGAGGAGGAGGCGATCCGGTTCCACTCTACTGTGGAACAGGCACGGTCGAGGAGACGACCGGGGGCGGCTCCACCCAGGGTGTTGGGCTATACCGGTCAAAGTCACTACGGCTATGGTGCAAAGACGATGTTCGACGACATGGTCCGGGTCGCTGGTGGGGTGAATGTGGCGGCGAAGCATGGCCTGGAGGGTTATGATGCCATCAGCGCGGAGCAGATCGCGCGTTGGAACCCGCAGTGGATCGTGTCCGGGGCGGATTTTAACCAAATCGAGGCTACCCGCAGCCGAGTTCTGGCGGATCCCGGTGTCGCTTTGACCGATGCTGGCCGGGCCGGTCACGTACTGGTGCTCCCGAACAACGTCTTCCTGCCGATGTCGCCCTATGCCGCAGCACGTCTAACAGCAATTTCGGAGGCCTTGTGGAAGTGATTCCGCGTGGCCGACTGCGGATTGGGCTGTTCTATGGGGTCCTTGTACCAACGATCATCATTGTGGCCTTGGTTGCCGTGGGAATCGGAAGCACACCGCTTTCTTGGCAGATGATCCTTCGGGTGTGCGCCGTGAAGTTGGTGCCGCAACCGTGGTTGAAGATAGTTGGCTTTGATTTTTCCGGCGTCAGCGCCACCGACCAATTGGTGGTCTGGATTATCCGAATCCCCCGCGTACTCGTAGCTGCCGTAGTGGGTGCGGGCTTGGGGACCGCGGGCGCGATCATGCAGGGATTGTTCCGCAATCCGCTTGCGGAGCCGGGATTGATGGGGATAGGCTCTGGAGCGGCGCTGGGGGGCGTCCTTGCGTTTGTGACTGGCTGGGGTGCGAAATCGGTGCTTCCAGTACCAATGCTGGCGATGGCCGGCGCATTGGCGGCTCTGATGCTGGTGTACGCAGTTTCCACGCGGGGCGGTGTAACACCAATGTCCACATTGTTGTTGGCTGGGGTTGCGACAGGTTCGTTTGTATCAGCATTCACAAGCCTGTTGTTGACCCTGAATGTGGCAAATTGGCAAGTCGCCCAGGAGGTCATTTTTTGGATGATGGGCGGACTGGACTCGCGGACGTGGACGCATTTTTGGTTGTCCGCGCCGTTTGTCGGGGTGGGCCTGTGCTCGGGCCTGTATTCTGCACGCGATTTGGATTTGTTGATGCAGGGTGAGGAAACGGCTGCTTCCCTGGGCGTGGATGTGGAGTCGGCGAAGCGGAGCTTGGCAGTCACGGTTGCGATACTGACAGGCGCGTCGGTTGCGGTTGCCGGAATGGTAGGATTTGTCGGCTTGCTGGTGCCCCATGCGGTACGCATGATGCTGGGACCGTCGCACCGGGTGGTATTGCCCGCGTCGGCGATGGCCGGAGCACTTTTTTTAATCTTGTGCGATCTGGTGGCTCGGACGATACACCCGCCCGTCGAGATTCGGCTGGGCGTAATTACGGCGTTGTGCGGAGGACCGTTTTTCCTCGTTTTGCTGCTGAGGCATTACCGCGAGGCCAGCCTGTGAGGTTGGAAGCAGTTTCGGTATCGGTTGATCGGGGCGGACGGCGGATTTTGGACGCCGCAAGTCTTCGCTTGGAGCCCGGCAAGTTCACAGCGTTGATCGGGCCCAATGGAAGTGGCAAGAGTACGCTGTTGCGGGCGTTGGCCGGCTTGTGGCCAGTCTCGTCGGGCGAGGTCCTGTTGGACGGGAAGCCGATTCGCAATTTGCCGCGTCGAACGGTCGCCCGAAGCGTGGCGTTTGTTCCGCAAGATACGAGGATCGATTTCGCATTTACAGTAGAGGAGTTGGTTTCGATGGGGCGCCACCCCCACCGCGGGCGCTTTGCGGGGGAGACCGCCACGGACCGGCGGGCGGTGGAAGAGGCTCTGGAACGCTGCGATGTCACCTATCTCCGGTCTCGCGCTGCGAATGCTTTGTCGGGCGGCGAACGCCAGCGGGTGTTGATCGCGCGCAGTTTGGCGGCGCAGCCGGACGCCATCCTGTTGGACGAGCCCACCGCGAACTTGGATATCCAGCATGCGCTCGACATTTTGGAACTGTGCCGGGAGCTAGCAGCCGACGGCCATGCGGTGGCTGTGGCACTTCATGATTTGAATTCGGTGGCCCGATACGCGGACGTGGTGGCGCTGATCGCCGCTGGCATTGTCGCGGGCGTAGGAACTGTGGCACAGGTTCTCCGGACGGACGAGATTCGTCGAGTTTTCGGCGTCGAAGCGAATGCGGCGATGGCGGCGGACGGCTCCCCCTACTTTCTGTTCGACAGACTCGGCTCCGGGCACATGAGACACTGAAGCTGACAGGTGCTGGACGGATGGCCGCTCGCTTCGGCGGGAGGAAAGTCCGGTCTCCACAGGGCAGCGTGCCGGCTAACGGCCGGGGGGGGCCTCTCAAAGGGGCTTTTACGGAAAGTGCCACAGAAAATGTACCGCCGCTAGTCCTTCGGGATTGGCGGTAAGGGTGAAAAGGTGCGGTAAAAGCGCACCGCGGACGGGGTAACCCGGCTGGCAGGGCAAACCCCACGCGGAGCAAGACCAAATAGGGGAGGAGGAGTGGCCCGCTCCGTCATACTTCCGGGTAGGTCGCTAGAGCTGTCCAGTAATGGGCGGCCTTGATGAATGGTCATCGCCCGCAAGGGTACAGAAACCGGCTTACAGGCCAGTGCCTGTTTTTCTTCTTGAATCGCGCAAGGCTTGATTTGGACCCTGCAATGCCTTGCGCGGTTACGCCAGAGATTTCATTGTGATTGTTATCGGTGGTGGAATTATCGGCCTTACGTGCGCTTGGCGGCTGAGTCAAGCGGGGCGCGACGTGGAGATCTTCGAAGCCAAGCGGTGTGGCGGGGAAGCGAGTTGGGCCGCCGCTGGAATGCTTGCACCCGGTGGCGAAGTCTCGGTGCCGTCGCCGTTAGGCCGGATGATGCTTTCCAGCCTTCGCCGCTACCCAGACTACGTCGGCGAACTCCAACGGGAATCGGGGCTGCCCATTGATTTCAGGCAGGTGGGTGCCGTCGAAGTAGCGTTTACGGATGAGGAAGCCGAGGATCTCGAAATCCGGGCTGCCAGCCAAGCCAGCCTTGGCATCCCGTCGGAACCATCTTCGTACAACGGTTTCCATGCGCGGTACTATCCCGAGGATTCGCTGGTGGATCCCCGTCAGGTGGTCGCAGCATTGGTGAAGGTCCTCAGGCAAAAGGGGATCAAGATCCACGAGCGGAACGGCGCTGTTTCGTTGTGGCCGGATGGCAGCGGATTTGCGACGGCGCGGCGGGACGTGCGCTGTGACGACGGTCTGTTGGTTGCGGCTGGTGCTTGGAGCGGAGAACTCCACCGGAGTGCGCCGTCCACAATACCGGTGAAGGGCCACTTGGCGTCTTGGAATTTGGGGCCCGGCAAGTTGGGGCCGATTTTGCGCAATGGCCACACCTATGTGATGCAAAGGGCAAACGGGGTTGTGGTCGCCGGTTCGAACGAGGAACGCGTTGGCTATTTCCGACGTGTCCGGAAAGGCGCGATCCAGGATCTTCGCGCCCGCGCCGCGAGACTCTTGCCCGAATTGGGGGAGCGCGAGCCCGATTCCATGTGGACCGGATTCCGCCCGGGTATTGACGCCGACCAACCATTCATTGGGCGCATTCCCGGAACGGCCGCGCACGGAGCATTCGGGCACTACAGGAATGGGATTCTTCTGGCACCGGAGACCGGCGTCCGATTCGTGGACTTTTTGGCTGCTCACCAGACCAATGGCTTGTAGGCTGAGGATCCGAAGGCCAAAACCTGCGTAAACCAGACCGTACTGGAAATGTACCCCAATCCATCGTAGTCCAGAATCCAATAGCCACCCCTGAAAACGCCGATTTTGGCCGTACCACTACCGGACCAGTCACCGACGACCGGTAGATCCCCCGCTTGTCCGAAGGTGTATGTCTTGTCGCCGGCATCAAAGGCCATGTTGCCGTTGTAGTCGAGGAGCCACGTACCGTTGCGGAAGGTACCAACTTTGGTGGTGCCGGTTTGGGTCCAGTCGCCTGCCACCGGAAGGTCTCCCGGTTGGCCGAATGGGAAGCTGGCATCCGCCAAACCAGTCGCAATGCCGGTAAGGTGGCCGCTCAGGTCCAGAATGAAGGTTCCCTGCCTGAAGAGGCCAAGTTTCATCCGCCCGGTGCCGTTCCAATCCCCGACGACCGGCAGATCGCCTGCTTGGCCGAACGCGACTGTCTTATCAGCTGCATCGAGCACGCCGTTGCCATTGGTGTCCAGAATCCATGTGCCGTTTCGAAAGACCCCAAGTCGTTTAACGCCGGATCCGTCCCAATCACCCACCACGGGGATGTCCGAAGAGACTCCATAGGTGTTTACCGCTACCGGCGAGTTGTAGCCGGTTGTGTGGTAGACATCCGTGTAGATCACGGGCATTGCGGTAAGCCCCAGGGTGTAGGGTGGCGTCAGTTTCGTAACGAACGAGGACAACTGGCTACCCTGCCAAGCGCCGATCCCTCCAGAGACGGGAAAGTTCGAGGAGGAAGTAAGACCCGCCACCACCACATTGGTCAACGAATCCACGGCAATGCCATTGGCCGAGTCTGCGAATGCGCCGCCAAGGTAGGTTCCATAGATGATTTTGGTCCCCAGCATCTTGATTACGAATGCATCCATTCCACCGGCCAAGACCCCTTGGGTGGCATTTTTGACAGGAAAATCGGACGACGTGGTGTTCCCCGCCAAATAGTAGTAGCCGTCGTAGTCTGCCGTGATGGCGTTGATTGCGTCATCGGAGGAACCGCCCAGGAACGTGGATCGGATAATTCGACCGGTCGGGTCGAGCCGGGCGTAAAAGCCATCCGTATTTCCCCCTCCGTATGTTGGCTGGATCGCGCCAACGGTGATTGGGAAATCAGCCGAGGCAGTGGATCCGACGGCGTTCACGCGATTGTCAACCGAGAAGATGAGCGCGTTTACCTGCTCCGGGGCACCCGGTGATCCGCCGGATCCGCCGAGATACGTGGCGAATCCGACGGTCTTCGCGTCCGGGGAGAGCTTGACGAGGAAGGCGTCCTGGCCTCCCCCCGGTCGCGATTGGGCGGCAGCCACCACAGGAAAGTCCTGTGAGTTGGTGGAGCCGCCGAAGTAGATATTCCCCGATCCATCAAGGGTGACCGATGTAGCATGCTCCGCAGCCAGACCTCCGTAGTAGCTCATGGCCGAGAGGACGGAGCCCGTCGAGTTGAATTTTGCGACGAAGGCGTCCTGGCCACCGCCGTTGAGTCGTTGTGCGGCACCCGTGGTAACCGGAAGATTGGTCGATGTCGTGTCGCCCACAATGATTGGCGAGTTGGTGCTATCCAAAATCAAGCCGTAGCCTGCTTCCGTGCCGCTTCCGCCAAAGTACGTGCTAAATACGATGCTCCCGGCGGTTGGCGTCAACTTCGCCACCCATGCATCGCGAGCACCGCCCAGTCTTGCCTGGTAGGGACCAACGGTTGGAAAGTTCTTGGACTGGGTCCAACCGGTGACATAGATATAGTTTGCAGAATCCAGCGCTAGAGCGAAAGCCCGGTCATCACCGGAACCGCCAAGATAGGTACACGAAAGCAGCGTTCCTCCGGAAGCACTGAATATTGCTACAAACGCGTCGACACCGCCTCCCGAAGTGGCTTGGGCACCACCGGTTGTCTTGAGGTTGTTGGCGAGCGTCCAACCCGCAGTCACGATGTTGTAATTGCTGTTGATCGCCACTCCGGTGACTGTCGTCTGTGAGAATCCGCCAAAGTAGCCGCTCAGGAGGACGGATGGATTGATCATCGGGGCCATCCCGCGGGGCGTGCCGGCTTGCGGGTGGAATGCCGTGGACGCCACTTGGGGCCAGTTGTCCGGGAATAGTCCAGCATCGCCATCAACAGCGAATCCAATCACATCCGTGGAAGCGCCGGGCGAGACAATGCATTCGGTCTCCAAAGCCGCCCCGGACGCACGGAAGCGCAATGTGACTCCAGGCCAAATATCAATGTAATCAATTACTTGAAGGATTGGTATTCCAGACATCCAACCGGCCGGATCCGCTCCGCCAAGATAGTTGAACACCCCGCCCGCAGATTCGGAGCCCACAATCCGAACCGATGGACCCGCGCCTCGAAAGGAAAGCGTGGCTTGCCGTCCCTCTCGTTGGATCGTTACACCGTCGGTGCGAAAAAAGATTCTAGCCTCCCCGCCTTCGCCAAGATACCGGACTGCTGAATCGGCTTGACCGCGGTTTTCGACAAAGCTCAGCGGAATTGAGGGTGTCCCAAGCCTGTCCGCCGCCGTGGCGAAAAATGGCGTTGAGAGTGCAACGAGAACAAGATTTTTGGCGTTCACAGTTCCTCCGGCTACTCCGTATGCCAAGTAGATCGGCGGATTGGAGCTGGAACTTTAGGGCCGCGCCCTCAAGTTTTTCTCCGTTCCTTGAAAAACCGCTGGAGCAAATCGGTTGCCTCGCCTCCAAGAATCCCTTCCACGATCTCCACACGATGGTTCAAGAGTGGCGAATCGGCAATCCGGAACTTGCTCCGCACCCCCCCATACCGCAGATCTCGGGCTCCGAAGACGAGGGTCCCAACACGGGCGGCAACCAACGCTCCGGCGCACATCGGACAGGGCTCCAGAGTGCAATAGAGCGTCGCCGATTCCAAGCGGTAGTTCCCCAGAGCCAGCGCGCCCTGGCGCAGGGCAAGTACTTCGGCATGCGCCGTGGGATCCAACAATGCAATCGGGGAATTCCGCCCGCTACCAATCAGTTCGCCATCGGCGACCAGGACGCAGCCAACTGGTACTTCCCCCGCCTCGGCAGCCTCCCTGGCCAAGGACAAGGCCAACCCCATCCAATACCCGTGGCGATTTCTTTCGTCCTCTAGACTGGACATATGCGATCAACCCTACTGTTCCTATTGTGCGGTGCGACCCTCCTCCTCGCCGAGTCGGCAGCGGGACTTTCCTGGTCAACTCCCGCAGGATGGATTTCCAAGGGTGCGGCACCCATGCGGGCGGCCAACTACACGGTTGGCGATGCCGAATGCGTCGTATATTTCTTCGGGGCGGGACAAGGCGGGGGTGTGGAGGCCAATCTTGCCCGTTGGAAGGGCCAGTTCACGATCAATGGGCAACCTGCGCCGGCCAAGAGTTCCACCAAGAAGGTCAACGGGTTAAGTGTGACCGAGATGGACGTGACCGGGGTCTATGCGGCCACGGGAGGGTCCATGTCGGGCGGCGGGGCGATGTCCACACAGGCCCCCAAGGCGGGAACTCGGATGCTCACAGCCATTATTGAGGGTCCGGGAGGCAATCTCTTTGTGAAGTTTACCGGTCCGGAAAAGACAGTGGCAGGAAACTTGGCCAAATTCCAAGCCCTGGTCGGCTCCTTCCATAAGGAATAGAGTGCTCCGGAAAGTTTGGCGCTCGGTAGAAAAACTCGGGCTCCGAGGGGCTGCAGCATTGGGGCTGCTGCACTTCGTGATTGCCCTCACGCCGATCCTCGGTTGGTGGACAGGTGCGCTTTCGAGCAAATGGGGGCCGGACGACGGGGATATTCTCGTCGTCCTCAGCAGCGACATGGCCGCACCGGACTTATTGGGGAGTTCCACTTACTGGCGATGTTTCTACGCGACGCTCGTTTGGCGCCAAGGGCATTTCCGGCGGGTCATCGTTAGCGGGCGGGGAGCAGCTCCCGAGATGAAGGCTTTTCTGGTCTCTAAAGGACTTCCCGCCGAGGCTATCATCGTCGAAAATGATTCCGTGTCGACACGCGAAAACGCATTGAGAGTAGCGGAAATCCTAGACCATGAGTCGGGGCGGGTGATCCTGCTGACAAGCGATTACCACTCGCGAAGGGCACTCGCCGCATTCCTGCATGTAGGCGTGCATGCGACCGCCTTGCCCTACCCGGATGCCTTCAAGCGGATAAACAGCGTTGGCCAGCGCTGGGACGTCCTGCAGATCCTGATGGAGGAGACTTTGAAGACGGGCTACTACAAGCTACAGGATTGGACCTGAAGCAAATTCCTCTACGTTCCCCCTTGACACTGGTACCCCTGGGCCTCTATATCTAGTACTAAGTACATCTTTGTCCGCTTCACGCATCATGGGATGTGAAGGTTGATGTTCCCCCGCTCCATGTTGGGAGCGAGAGATTCCAGAAGGGGTTTTCATGAAGGATTTAGGCAATTCCAGCAACAGATTACGCGGTGCGGTTCTCGCCATCCTGGCGGGTCTGTCCTGCATGGTGGCCGCGCCTTACGCGCAGGCTCAAGTATTGTACGGCTCGCTGATCGGAACGGTTTCAGATCCCAGCGCCTCTGTTATTCCCAGTGCAACGGTCACGGTTACCGAAAAGAATACCGGTATCAAGCGCGAAGGCACTTCCGACGGTGGTGGACGCTACTCGTTTGTCAACGTCATGCCCGGTGTCTACAACATCAAGGTCACGGCGAAGGGTTTCAAGGGTTTCACGAAAACCGACATCACTGTCACGCCCAGCTCCATCGGTCGTGAAGACATCACGCTCGAAGTCGGACAGATGACCGAAACCATCACGGTTAGCGGCAATGCGGTCGAACTGCAGACCGACAAGGCGGACACGCATTCGGTGATTGACTCGAAGGCGATCACCAGCCTGCCCCTTGGTGGCTACCGCAATTACCAGACGCTGATCAACCTGGTTCCCGGTGCCACTCCGGCTGCGCTCCAGAACTCGATCACGGATACGCCTGGCCGCGCGCTGGCGACCAACGTCAACGGCGGCAACGCCCAGACCAACATCACCCGGATTGACGGTGCCACCAGCGTGAACGTCTGGTTGCCCCACCACGTCGGATATGTTACGCCGGAAGAAAACGTGGAAGTCGTGAACATCACGACGGGCGCAGGCGACGCCGAGCAGGGTATGGCCGGATCCTCGGCCATCACGCTCGTGACCAAGTCCGGCACCAACGCCATCCACGGCAGTGCGTTTGAATTCCACGACGACCAGCACCTGAAGGCACGCAACTTCTTCCAAGCTGCGGGTACCGCGAAGCCGTTGAGCATTTTCAACAACTTCGGCGGCACCATCGGTGGTCCCGTAATGAAGAACAAGCTGTTCTACTTCCTCAGCTTCGACGGCACCCGCCAGCGCCAGGCCGGTCCGGGATTCTACACCGTCCCGACCGCACCGCTCCGCACCGGCGATTTCAGCGCAGTCAGCACGCTGATCTACGATCCCACCACGGGCACCAATGGCGTCGGTCGCCAAGCGTTTGCGGGCAACAAGATCCCGCTCAGCCGGATCGACCCGATCGCCAACAAGATCCAGGCCTACTATCCCGGCACCAACTACGTTGGACCGAATGTTCAGGCGAACAACTATTTCGCCTCGGGCGGTCCGACCCTGAACCGGAACTACTTTGACGCCAAGGGCAACTACACCCAAAGCTCCAAGCAGACCATGTTTGCCAAGTACGGCCGCATGTGGGCCACCTCGGGCGGCAAGGCTGTCTTCGGTGTTGGTGGCGGTCCGGGCCTCCCCGGTTCCGATCCCGGCCTCGGCGACACCCTGATCCAGGTTGCAACCATCGGCCACACACGCACCCTGAGCCCGAACCTCCTGCTCGACGGTGTTTTGGGTTACCAGCGCCAGGACCAGAGCGTTCTCCCGAACGACTACGGCACCAACTACGGCACCCAATTCGGCATCCCCAACACCAACGGTCCGGACCCGCGCCAGAGCGGCTTCCCGAACATCGGCATCAGCGGTTACACCGGTTTCGGCGTGCCGAACTGGATGCCCGTCACCCGCATTGAGGA
>CAITMP010000377.1 GCA_903893525.1 uncultured Acidobacteriia bacterium
ATGGAGGATTCGATCCCCCGCACCGAGGCTGGGCGCGTCGTGGCGATTGCCGACAAACTGGACACGCTGCGCGGGTGCTTCAAGGTCGGCCTGATTCCGTCGGGCTCCAAAGACCCGTTCGCCTTGCGCCGTGCTGCGCAAGGTATCGTCAAGATCGCGGTGGACGGCCAAATGCGCCTGCCGCTGCGGCACTTGCTTGGTGACGACGCTGCTTTGGCCGATTTCTTCCTCGACCGCGTCCGTTACTATTTCCGCGAGGTCCTCGGATACAAGTACGACGAAGTCAATGCCGTCATCGCGTCGGGCTGGGACGACCTGGTTTCCGTTGCGGAAAGGCTGGAGGCGATCCGCGAGGTTCGTCCGACCGGTGATTTCGAGCCGGTTGCCGCCGGGTTCAAGCGGATCAAGAACATCCTGAAGCAGGCGGGCGGAGTGTCGGGCGGCTACATCGACCGGACCTTGATCGAGGAGGGGCCGGAAGCCGGTCTCTTTGAGGCGACCACGGCGGCAGCCGAACGGATGCCTTCGCTCTCGTGGCGCGAAAAAGTCCAGACGCTGGCCTCCATGCGCCCCTATATCGACCGCTTCTTCGACGGCGTCATGGTGAACGTACCGGACGCCGCAGTCCGCCGCAACCGGTTGGCGCTGTTGGGCACCATGCTGGCCGAATTCTCAACGATTGCGGACTTCTCCGAGATCGTCACCGGAGGCGAAAAGTAGCAGCGCCGAGGTCTTAGCGCTCAATATGGCGGTACACTATGGCTGTGGCAGTCGACCACTCCGAGTTCGACTGGGATGAGGCGAACATTCAGCACATCGCCCGTCACGGAGTGGATCCAGCCGAGGCCGAGCAAGCGCTCGATAGTGATCCCGTTGACCTTGGCGTCGAGTTTATCAATGGTGAAGATCGGCTTCTCAGTATAGGTACGACAAATCGTGGTCGAATACTTGTGGTTGCCACAACGATGAGACGGTCCCGAGTGCGGGTGGTAACCGCCTTTGACGCTCCCAAGCAATTGAAGCTGCTCTATCTCAAAAAACGAGGATATGCTGATGGCTAGCCCCGAGATTCCGGCCTTTCCAAACGAGACGGCGGAAGCTGCGTGGTGGGATAGCAATCAAGACTGGATCGTAGAGCAGTTTCAACGGGCCGACGCGACCGGGCGGCTGGGTCATGGCCGGGCGCTTGCACAGGTCCGAGGCATTCAAACTGATTCCCGCGACACGGCTCTTACAATACAACTGCCGCAGGGTGATCTGGCACGGGCCCACAGTATGGCTGCCAAACGTGGAATGCCGTATGAGGTGCTGCTCCAAAAACTGATCCATGATGGTTTGGAACGTGAAGAGCAAGCGGCGTAGCCTCAATCTGGCAGCTTGGAAATCGTGCTGGAGGGTCGCGGCCATGGGCCACCTAGGCGGCGAACGATAATTGTCCATTCAGGCCCGCGGAAACTCCACCTTTAGCGTGGCCCCCACCGGCGTCGCCCGCCACTCGTCGAACAACTCGGCCCGAGTGGCCCGCAGCCGCACTAACTCGGCTTCCGACACCGTTCGCGGTCTTGGTCTCCCCGAATTGGCGGCATTTATGGCGGTTGTCTCGTTGAACTCCCCGCTGCCGAACACCACACCGCAGTTGCGTTCCGTATCCAGCACGCCCACCAGGTATTCCACTTCGATGGCCTCCTCCGGCAACGGCCCCCGCGCCCCCTTCCCGCTGGTGTCCTCGATATCCCACCCCTGCGATATCAGCCCGTAGAAGCCGTTCCCGAATCCCAGCACGGACTCTACCGTCAAATGCGTTAGGTCATGCAGTGCGAAATGGGCTCCATGCTTCTTCTGCTTCTGCCACGTTACGGAACCATCTTCCCGCGTGCACCGCAGCAGCCCGCTTCCATCCCCCGTCTTGCGGATCTCCACTTTCACACGACCATCGTGCCACAAACACGTGGGCCTTGCATTCGCTGTAGAATCGGGATTTGGACATCACGCGCCGCACCGCCTGCCTCAGCCTGATCGCAATGCCCGCCCTGCGGCTGGCGGCGCAAAACCGCCCGGACGGGTTCCGTGTCTATACGGACGCTCCCCGGCTTTTCCTGCGTCCGGCACGCCTCCGCCTGCTGCGGCGCGAAAAACAGCGCCAATCCATTCGCTGGGAGCAGTTCGAGGGACTCTGGGCCGGAAACGCGCCCTTCCCGGAGCCAGGTTGGACCGCCGCGCTCCACTACCAAATCAGCGAGGAGGCCGGTTCCGGCCGCAAGGCCATCACTTGGGCTCTCGAAAACTCTTCCACCGACCTGCGCCAATTGTCGCTGATCGCCGATTGGTGC
>CAITMP010000378.1 GCA_903893525.1 uncultured Acidobacteriia bacterium
GATGAACATCCAGGAACTCGCGTGCATGAAGATCGAGAAGATCAACGCCAAGATCCTTATCCTCAACAATCAGCACCTCGGCATGGTCGTGCAGTGGGAGGACCGCTTCTTCAAGGGGAACCGGGCCCACACCTACCTCGGGCCGATCAACAATCCCGAGGCGGCCGGGAAGGGAGATGGCATCTCGCCGCAGAGCCGTTATCCCGATTTCGTGATGATCGCCCGTGGCTTCGGCTGGCAGGCCGAGACGGTGTCGGAGAAGCAGGATCTCGAAGGCGCGCTGCTGCGGCTCATCGACGCCCCTGGCCCGGCGATCCTCGACGTCCAGGTTCCCTACCAGGAACAGGTGCTCCCCATGATCCCGTCGGGGATGACGGTTCGCGACCTGATCAAGCGCTGAAGCGGGCGAACGTGTCGCCGCGGTCGATCGGGCCGGAATGGACCCTTGTCGTGGCTTGGCCCTACCGCCACCGGGATGCTCCGAGTGAAGGACTAGGGTGCGGGGTTCGTCCGTGATTTCAGGGCCCAGGCATCCTTCACGGCCTGACAGGCCTGGACATCGATACCGAATCTCGCCACGAGCGGGAGGTGCGGCGGTGGCCAAAAGCTTGATCAACGCCCCCCCGTACCCTAGGATGGGTCATAGGGAGGGGTGGCTTAAAAACTCATGCCGTTCGGAGTCGCCATGGCATCGCGTCGATGGCGATTGACGCATTCGCCTCGATGATTTTCTTCATTTGTTTATCTCCTGCCTCGAAGGTGACTTCCATGCACACATCGAAACGATCTGGTTTTACGCTCGTCGAACTTCTGGTGGTCATTGCGATCATCGGCACCCTCGTCGGCCTCTTGCTGCCGGCGGTTCAGGCAGCACGTGAATCGGCCCGGCGGTCACAGTGCTCCAACAACTTGAAGCAGCAGGGACTCGCGTTCCAAAACTTTCATGACAGCAATCAGGGCTTTCCCAACGGCGGTGCCGGCACCTCTTGGTGGGCCACGCCCTACTCGGCGGAGACGTGGGGACACTCGCAGTGGGTGCGACTCCTCCCGTTCATGGAACAAACCGGCGCCTACTCGAAGCTCAAGTGGTGCTCGAAAGACGGCGGTGCGGTGCTCAGCTCCGGCTGGGACGGCAACTACACCGTGTGGCAGGACCTGAAGATCAAGATGCTGATCTGCCCGTCGTCGTCGCTCCCGAACAACGGTCCGTGGAACAACTTCACCCCCAATTATTACGGCATCGCCGGCGCGGCTCCGATGCAGTACGGGCCCATGCCGACCGGGTCGTTCCAGTCCGTGGCAGGTATGGCGTTTAACGACGACGGCGCCTGGGGGATCACCTCCGGTCGCGGCATGATCCCGAATTACGGCAACGGCACGGCGGGCGTTCCCGCCGACCAAGTCGGGCCGCAGATTATTGGGATCAACATGTCGAAGTGCACCGATGGATTGTCGAAGACCCTCCTGATTGGCGAAATGAGTGGGCTCGTGTACGGTGCGCCCGGTTCCGAAGGCCAAGATCGCCGTCCGGGCCGCAACTGGGGCTGGCACATGGGCGGCCTCTCCGGCTGGCGTGACTGGGGGCCGCACACCAACAACGTCACCCTGCGGTATGCTCCGAACGCTAAGGTTTTGGGGCAGCCCGGTGTGAAGGATTGGGGCGCTTGGGCCGATGCGTCTCCGGCCAATGCGCCGCTCACGTCGGCTCATAACGGTAATGTCATGACGCTTCGCGCTGACGGGTCTGTTCAGAACATGATCGACACCATCGATCTGCAGGTCATGACCCTGCTTGCGGTGCGCGACGATGGTCAGGCGACCTCCGACGAGTGACCCCCTTCCGGGTATTCGCCTCGGAATGAATCGACATGATTGCGGCACGGCCGCCCTCCCCGGTTCACGTGATCGGGAGGGCGGCCTCCGTGATTGAGAGTGGTCGTTGTCGGTTGCTTCGGCTCCCAACGGCGTCGGGTCGCGACCGGCCGCAAGCACGCGGCTGCCGCGTTGCCGGGGCTGCGGCCCACCGCCGGCTCGATGGAAAGCGGATTCGTTTTTTTAGACAAGATTTCAACGGGAGAAACAAATCATGGGTCGAGCAGTCCTGCAATTCGCGCTGATGAC